>JABSPW010000131.1 GCA_013214285.1 Halioglobus sp.
ATTGCTCTTTCTGAAAGAAATGCGAAGAGGCGATGCAACTCGCTAATTCAAGTGGGTAGTGTTTTGCAACAAACAAAAAACGATTACGGGTACAGAAATATTCACACAAATCGTGAGAAGAACTACCGTGGTATTGATGGTAGAGAACACTAGACGGCGCGTACCACAACTTCCCACCCTTTTCCCTACAGCGGAAACTATAGTCCACGTCCTCCATGAACATAATAAACTCTTCATCCCATTCGCCTACATCCTCAAGGCATGCTCTGCGGAACATAACAGATCCGCCGGTCACGTACTTTCTTTCGACAGCTGTGTCGTAGCGTTCAGAGTCTTCCTCCTCAAAACCAATATCGCGAAAGTAAAAATGCTCCACCTCCTCTACACCAACACTGTTGATCAAATTGTTCTCAGTAAAATAGATTCGACTCTGCACCGCCCCAATTCGCTCATCCTTCTGGAACACCTCGAGAAAACCCTGCAGCCAGTCCCGATGGACGGTCGCATCATTATTCGCAATGACAACAAAATCACCTTGAGAGGCGGAAATTCCAAGATTGAGGGCGCGTGCGTAATTATTTTCTTCATTGCGCAGCAGCTTTATAGTTGGGTGGCTCAGCTCTAAAAATTCTATAGTTCCATCGGTTGAACCGTTGTCGACAATCAGGACTTCTACCTCAAGACCGGACCGGTCAACCGAATTGAGCGAGTCCAGATAGGCCTGGAGAAACTCACGGGCGTTATAGGTCACCGAGAGAACGGTGATACGTACCGTCATAAACTGTGGTTATCCCGAACGGCCAACGCAGCCAGAATATCGTTTAACTCTTTGGCGACTGCTTTGGAGTCGGCTTTGGGGCTAACGGCAGGTCCTCTCACTTGTCGCGTAGGACTGGGGCTGGGGGGTTGTACACGGCTTTTGTTACAGTAATTGGAGCCCTGGACCTGACTATCCTCAAGCAGCCGAGCAAGACGAACCCACTCTTTGATATCCTCTAACCTATAGTGGACTTCCAGGTAAACACTCTTGGTAATTTGCTTGAAATCCCCCTCTTTCAGCATCCACAGCGCATTTACCGCCCGCTCACGGATGTAATCCAATTTCCGCAACCACTTGGAAGACATAGATTGACCTCATTCTAACGCTGACTCTGCCCACACTCTTACCCACGAAACACCGCAATAGCACGCCGCGGGCAGTATTAGAAATCGCAGGTAACAGCCGAACGTGGCGGTAGACACCTCATTATTGCGCCGGCGTTAGCACCTGACTTTTCGCCATTATTTGAAGAAATTGTACAGCGATCCAGGGCACCATGCCAAACATCGAACTTTGCAAAGCCCTTCGGACATGTTGTGACATGCTCTAGCGGCGGGATCGGGGCTGGACGCTGCCCGACATGGCGGGCACAATCGGTCAGCATCCTGCAGGCAATCTCTGGCTGAATCTGCCTTGCAGCTCATTAGCACTGGACCGAGTAGACATGATCCAGCAACTATCACGTGTCGTAAGACGTTGGCGTCTCGATATCGCACTTCGGACTCGTCCGCGGGCGCGGATACAGCGCATGGCTGCGAATATCCTAGCCAAAGCGGGTTCACGTTTCAGATCCCGGCATGATCGCGCAACTTGCCGACTTGCAAAAACGGAACAGCGCTGGATTGAACGCTGGCGCATCAACCCGAACCATCTGTTCGATCTTATGTCTCTCTATCCCACATTGCAGCGTGTATTTTTTGTACATATACCCAAATGCGGCGGCACATCTGTGCGCCAGCAATTAGTGACCACCTATAGCATGGCCCCCGTCCCTATCCCTTCGATGGGCGCTATACGCCAATCAATTGATTTCATGGACACCCTGCCGACGCCGTCACAGACGCAGCCAATCAACCAGGCCTTACGTACAAGTACCCCGTTCAGACTGCGCGAGGAGTTCCTGCAAAGCTTCGCAATCTTCCTCGCACGGAACGACCCCCGGCAGATGTTCGTGCTCGGCCATCAAAAAGCCAGAGAGCTACGGCCGCTCCTTCGACCGGGTACCGATTTGGTTATGACTACAGTACGCCCCCCTCTGGACATCTTGAGAAGCATGGTAATATATCGTATTGACCACACATTGAAGAACCCCCAGCGGTTTGACTCCCTTGAACTGCTAGAAGCGCTGCAACTGCGCCACACCGATTTAAAGGCACTGGTCAGCGCCGATCCAAGAACCGCCACAGAGCGCATTCTGGCGCTAACCCCTCTGTCATTGGCGTCTTACCTTGCACTGGACGATTCTACAGACCACGAAGCGATCTGGAACGGAATTCAAACACTGCCGCTATACATCGCCCACGTGTCAGAGTTAGACCACATGCTTGCGACGTTATTTGGCGGCAGCCGCATTACGATAAAGAAAAATTCTTCAGAAGGCCGAGCAGGTCTCACCGCGAATTTTGCAGCGGCCCTGCGAGATGAGTGGCTAGCGCCTTTTATCGACTCTGATTCCGCACAGCTTTACCAGCGCATAGATTCAAGCGGCATCATCGGATTCTGGCAAAAGGGGGGCACAATAGCTGATTATCAACGTCTTTTGGCGATCGCTTGACGGTGCGACACACTCACGAGATTTATCAACCACTCGTTTGTTCGGCAATTACAAATCTTCCAGTCTATAAACCTCAATATGCCCTCCGGCCTCAATATAAGGTGAACATCCGGCTATCGCTTTAGCCTCGTCATAAGAGCGGGCACGAAATAGTGTAAACGCTTTCAAGTACGGATCTGCAATAATCTCCATGCCGCTCTTCACTGCGCGCCCAGCCGGATCGCCGAGAGGAATGACGCGATGAAAGCCACTGGGTACATCCAATTCCATCGCCCATTCGGCGAATCGTCCGTGTATTTCTTCCAACACACCCGCAGACAAAGGATCCTTCTCTCCGTGATAAGTCATGATATAGCGCTGTTTGTCCGTCGTGGCCTCTTCGGCCTGCAGTCTGTCGCGATAGTCCTGAAGTTGGGCATTGATTCCCGCTAGTTTCGGTGACACTGACCGGGCAATAGTCAATAGACGCTCTGCGTCCGGTAGTGCTTCCCATTCGGCTCGGTACGCCGCGTGGCGAAGTGCATGCGCGTCCTCTGCCGTCAACACGACCTCCACGCCGCCCTGACGAATGGCATCAGGAACATCGATAACATCGCGGACGCAACGGGTAATCGCAGTCCAATACCGCGTATACTGATCCGAGGTCATTGGCCGTACCGCGTCAGAGTCAAGAGCACCGAAAATATCGCTGACAAGAATATGGAAATCCCGCTCCATGACTATTTTTTCTTCGGCGGTATCGACGGGAGGCGGGAACAAGAAATCCCTCTCAGGAAAATACTTTATGCGCAGCTCTTCGTTACTCTCTCTGAAGTTTTCGTAGATTACCTGGCGTGTGGCAAATTCAATTTCCTGGCCCTTTCCTGTCATCCTATGAATAATGATCTCTTTACATCTATCTCTTAACTCATTGACCGATTGGTTACGGTCTGAAAGCGGCAGAGTCATGTTAAGCGCCCGACACAGGGCTTGCCCCATCGGACGTAACGACTCGTTTACGTTGTGCATCGACTTGGTTAGCTTGCCAACCAGTTGCAGGTCAATGCGCGACGTAAAGTCGTCCAAGAGGTCACCATTAAGTAATTCTTCGCGCGCGAAAAGAGCCACTTTCACAGCATTTAGTCCAAAATGCTGCTCCCAATTTTTCAGGACTTTGGCATAGTTGAAGTAGTAACTCTCGGGCCGACAACGTCGTACAAAGTCGAAAAAGGAGTATGTATTTCCTGACTTCATGCTGGTGGAGTACCAAGACGTACAGGTTTCAGCTTGCTCTCTCAGATAACAGAAGATATCCGTTTCTTGAAAAAAATTCGCCATGAGTTTTCGAAAATTATCTACCTCTTGTTCGCTGCGTAGACGCGAGTGAAAATGCTCACTTGAAATGATGACCGTGTGTATATGCTTTCCAAGAGAACGCATTTCCTTTTCGAAATTGATCATAAAATCACGCTTGAAAGTCTCCGAAGGCAAGCCCGATTCCATTTCCTTAAAATGGTGGAATTCACCAAACCGGCTTTGCTCTGTGCAATAGGCGGGAAGCGCCCAATTATTGGTTTCCCCAGCACTTTGCAGAAAGTGATAGCCATGGCCCTGCAATACTTTGCGATTCGTGCGTAGAAAATGCTGAATGGAAGACGTCCCCGTCTTCTCAGTGCCGATGTGAACAATTGCCCTCAAACTATCCCTCTACCTGATGCGCTTTCCGAGGCTGGCCAGGCTGATATAGCTGCACGATATGGGAGACCTCCACAGTCCCGCCAACGTCAAGCAATGGACAGCGTCGGGCTAAGGCAACAACCTTCTCGATGCTGTCCGCCGCGATCACAGAATAGCCCGACATGGACGGGTGACGCGGTTGAACACCTTGCCCCGCTGCTTTAATAATCTGGGTATTTTCCAACGGACAGAGTGTACTGCCCACCGCGCATGCCTCAATCATTTCCAACCAAAGACCGAACAGCTTGGCGAAGCTGGGGCTATGATCATGGGCATCACTATCATGAAAATAGCTCATCAAATAGAACGTTTCAGCAGATCTAAAACGCTGCTCATCTTCTTCTTCAGCCGGTGCACCATCGTCGGCAACGATCTGATTTTGGCTAGCCCTTGCCTTCTGTAGTAGTGTCAGTGCGTCGCCTTCGGAATGCTCTACCGCCAACACTGCAAATTCTTTTAGGAAATGCGCGAATTGGGGCAACTGCTGCGGCGCCGGCGCATAGTCCAGGGCCCACCGCAGTACTGGCTGATAGTCATTGAAAGCCGGCTCACCAGGCCACTCACTGGGCGTCCCGTCAAAGAAATCTATGCGCAGCACTGGGTGCAGTGAAAACTGCCTATTAATCCATTCGACACTGTCAGCAGTAGCCTCCCTCACACGTCTCACCAGTGCCTCATCATAGAATACGCTGGTGCCAAGAGAAGGGGATTTTGCGATCACATAGTTAGAGATGGGCGTGGAAAAAGCGCCATCGTGCAAGGCATTCACCCGTCGCAAGGTTTCAATTTCCTGAAAAGATAGGCTTCTGTTAACCTTACTACGCAGCGGCTTCAGCCCTTTCGTATCTATACCGGTGGCAGCTGCGAAGGACATTTGAATAGCAGTTTTCGCCACGTCATAATTATACACATGCAGATTTTCCTGGAAAACATCCAAGTAGCGCCGAAGGCATTCCACGCTAGAATCAAAGGCTATGTCAGAGGGGTGTTCACCAAATCTGTGTGTGTAGGCACCCCGCTTTACGAACTGGGTATATGTAGAGAACAACGCTTCATATGCACTGCGTACATAAGCGATAACCTTGACCTCTATGGCATTTCTATCGCAAATCTTTTTGATCTCATTGATAGAGGATGATTTGATACCCTGCAATAGTTCGCAACTGACAATTGCTACCGAGTTTTCTGGACGAAAGAAGTAGGTAGCGGTCAGCAGCGCCTCAGCCGTATCAAAGTCCTGAGATACACAGGCGTTGTGGAGTGCGCTGCCATTGCCAGACAGGCTTTCGCCGTACTTGACTTCCGGTACTGTATCCGCGTAGTCAATACCCTGTGCTGACAAGCGTTCCGCATTCAGAGACAGCCACGATTGCAGTGCGGACGTGCCCGTCTTGCCGAGACCAATATGTAAATAGAGGGTTTTCATCGCGTTTTTTATTTGTGCGCTTGTGCTTAGGCCCATTCGCGATCTGCGCGGAACAGGGGAAACGGTGCATAAAACAAAAGCATACCACGAAATAGTACTACCTCAGGCGGCCCTAGCCAACTTTGCGGAAGTGCCGGCATGACGCGCTTTCGCTAAACAGGCACTCTTGCCCCTGATAAGCGCCGACATGGCACCACCACTAGGCCTGTGATGCGGCAATCCTGGAGCTCCCATACAATGGTTGGTAATAGAAGCCCCCGATAATCTCCTCTCGCCTATCGACATTAGCGGCATGCGCGTGAAGCATTGCTTGATTATGTCACCCCAGACTGCGGCCTATTGCAGTAACAACCAGGCCCCAGTGAACGCCTGATGGGTCACTATGACACGCGCGCCGGGGCCGCCGAGTGCATCTACTGCAGGACACGAACACGATCACGCAGCAAGCCTGCAAGAAACGACTCGGGGAACTCATGTATCATTTCGACAGCCCCGGGTTTTGCCCAATAACCGTATAGAAATTATATCCATTGAGCGGAAAGACCCACGCTTTCGTAACCGCTATGGCATACAACGACTGGTCTCCGGTACGCCACGAGCTCTTTCGAGCTTGGCGAAACCAGCCACCGAGGAAGGTTTTTAGCTAAAAGCATTAGGGGCTGCACGAGACTGGGAATGATCGCAAGTGCGAAACGCAGTGCCGCTGAGGCAGTGGCCTGATAGCAGAGGGCCACTGGGTAGTACTCCACAACATCAGATTTCAAATAGAGCTGCATTGTAAATACATGCACCGCTTACTGGTAAAGATCCACACTCCCGTGCAATGCCATGGCGCCGCGTAATCTGCTGCAAACACCAAGAGCAAACGCGCCAAAAGCACAATGCATTCCTGCGCCCAGTTGCTATAATGCCGCGAACCCAGCAGCGTCAGCGACCAGGGATGCCCGCACACTTCATCCGTACCTCCAGCGTAGCAACAACACGATATGACAGGCCCCTGGTGCGAAATAGACCCGCGGAGCGCCGGACCAGATTCACGTTTTTTGCCCGCGCCTTCTGTGTAACTCGTATCCGTCAAGAGCACGATCAGCAAGGCATCGTTGCGTCCAGCCAATCAAGCAGATTGGCAGTGGCGCTTGTGCTATGCGCAAGCCTTATCATCTCGCTCACTGGCTGCGACAAGAGCGGAGAGCGTAAACCCCACAGTACGCCCACAAGGAATGTGTCACCACACACCGAGTGGCGCAGCTATCTCGGGGACACAGCAAGCAATCAATACAGCCCGTTGGCTTCGATCAACAGGGACAACGTCGAACAGCTGGAGGAGGCATGGCGCTATGATCCTGGAGATGCCGATGACTACGGCACACTCATTCCAACCAACCCCTTGATAGTCAACGGCATCCTTTACGGGCTTTCCGCCCGTAAGAATCTATTCGCTCTTGATGCCTCTAACGGCAAGGAATTATGGGTCTATCCCTTCGATCAGCCACACATCGGCAAAGGCTCTGGACGAGGTCTCGTTTACTGGCAAGGCCGTTCCCAAACAGGAGAGAAAACCGCATGGATCCTCGTCGGGCTTGGCCACGAGCTCTTCGCAGTGGACGCATTGCGCGGTACACGCGTCGAGGAGTTTGGGGATGGTGGCGTCGTGGACCTCCGTAAGGGGCTTGATCGTCCTATCGATGAGGTAAATCTAAGCGTTATCGCCCCGGGCACCCTTTACGGCAACCTGTTAATTCAAGGTTTCGGTACATCCGAGTTCTACGATGCGGCACCGGGCTACATTCGAGCCTATCACCTGCCCACGGGCGATTTGCGCTGGACATTTCGCACCATACCACGGGCGGGAGACTACGGCGCGGACAGCTGGCCGGATAAAAATCGATCACAGTTCGGCGGCGCCAACTCCTGGGCTGGCATCACGGTCGATGAGCAACGAGGTATCGCCTATGTGCCCACCGGCTCGGCTGCCTACGATTATTATGGCGCCAACCGACTGGGTGATAATCTCTTCGCGAACTCCCTCGTAGCGCTGGATGCCTCCACCGGACAACGACTCTGGCATTACCAGATTGTACGCCACGACTTGTGGGATCGGGACCTGCCCACACCCCCTAATCTTGTCACCATTACACGCGACGGCGAGCGCATTCCTGCGGTGAGTCAGGCGACCAAGAGTGGCCATTTGTTCCTGTTCCACCGAGACACTGGTGAACCCCTGTTCCCCATTGAGGAAATCCGTGTCACTGGGAGCGGAGCGCCCGGCAACCAACCTGCCGACACGCAGCCACTGCCGACGCTACCCCCCCCATTCGCAAACCAACAATTCGAGGTATCACAGGTGCGCACGCAGAGCACGGCGTATATCAGCACCCTGATAGAAGGCATGGCCACCAATCAACCCTTTCATGCCCCCGATGAACAGGGCCTGGTCATGTTCCCCGGTCTCGACGGTGGCGCACAATGGGGCGGACAGGCTTACGACGCCAGCAGCGACCTACTGTTCATCAATACCAATGAGGTGCCCTGGTATTTCCGCATGGTGCCCCACACAACGGGCAAGGGCACACCCTACAGCATCGAATTTGCCTATCTGCATTACTGCGGTGGCTGTCATGGCGCGGACCGGCAAGGCAATGGCGACATCTTTCCATCACTGCAGAATATCGGCGATCGATTCTGGCCCTGGCAAGTATGGGACATTATTCGTCACGGGCGCGGCCGCATGCCTGCCTTCGCCAATGAGCCCTGGTACTTCATGCTAGGTCCGCTGCTCTATCTGTACGCAGCGGGGGACAACGAAATTGCAGAGCGCTCTGCGTCTGGCGAGGTCGCCGGCTACCTGACCGACGGTTTCAACACGCTGACCGATGAGTACGGATTGCCGGGCTCGCGTCCACCGTGGGGCAGTCTGGTCGCGGTTGACCTAAATCGGGCACGTCTGGCATGGAAAGTGCCATTGGGAGACTACCCGCAAGCGCGGGACCTCGGCCTCTCTGGACTGGGGGCAGAGAATTACGGCGGCCCCGTAGTGACCGCTGGCGGCCTGGTATTTATTGGCGCCACTCCAGATCAAAAGTTTCGCGCCTTTGATAAAAATAGCGGCGCCCTGCTCTGGGAGACCGACCTGCCCGCCGCAGGATTCGCCACGCCTGCCGTCTATCAAGCCTCGGGTAAGCAATTTGTCGTCATTGCCGCCGGTGGCGGTAAGTTGGGACAACCCTCTGGCTCCGCCTATGTGGCCTATGCGCTTCCCCAGACTGAGGGCAGTACACCCAGCCCCTGATTTTACAGGTCAGGTCCATGACCTAGCCATCCTGGTCTACCGCACGCCACAGGCAGGGCTATGTCCTGATGACCCATCACCCCCCAATAAATAAGGGCACACATATGTCCGTTGCGATTCTTATTAATAAAGACGATCCCGGGCTGGTAAGGAAAGAAATATCAGACATTTATCCTGCACTTCGATCGACGCCGTGCACGATAGTTGAAGGCGAGCTTACCGAATACATTCTGCCAGTATTAGAGCAATGGTATCTTTCAATCGTCATCTCCCAACGCGAACTTACTCCGCTACTTTGACAATGCTGCTTTTTCAAAGGTGAGTTCAATGGCTGGCTTCGAAGCATCAACACCAGAGAGGTACATGCCTCCGAGATACTCATCAGATGTTTCGGCAATAACTGAGCCGGCGTTTTTTGTATAGGTAATGGTATGTGATTCAGTACCTTTACTACCTATAGATAGATGGACTTGGTTCGCGGTATGAACAGAAAGCTGTTCACTTGAGAATTCAACCTTATCTGGTTGTCTAATTCTAATTGACATTCCTCGCTTAGTGGTTAGCACCAGAGTATAGCCATCAGGGTGGACGTCATTTATGATAAATACGCTGTCATAAGGTATCCCAAATTGCCTTCCAAATATGAAGAGTTCGTATACATCATCCCAGGGCATTTGGCCCTTCAGGAACCGCGCCAATTCTTGAACGCTCTATGACATAGATCATTGCTTCCCGTAATTCATGCATTGTAAAACTAAGTGTATTTGAGTAGCTAGCCCCCTAAATATGGCTTATGGGCTCCTCAATAAATGGCATCGGTTCCTGCGCGCCCAGTGCGGCAATGACCGGGATAGATCTGCGACAGGGGCGGTGCACGCGTGATTCCGAAATAATCAAAGACGCTATACACCGTCTTCGGGCATGCGACCCGGCGGATGCGCGTCGATTTCTTACAATTACCCCATTTATATTGCTGATACTGTAAGTATCCCTTGAAATAGTCCCGCGCAAATCTGGAGTTCTCGGCCATACTCAATGAGGCAAGGAGAACGACAAT
>JABSPW010000132.1 GCA_013214285.1 Halioglobus sp.
GTCCTGCTGTTGGTAAATATCAAGGTCCTGGTATTGTGCGAGCAAGCGGTAGTCCATCGCGCCCAGCGCCCATTGCAAGTTCAGATTGAAGTCGTCCACCTCTGTGTCCGAAAAACTGGGAATCCCCTTAAAAACTTCGTAATCGTCATAGTTCGATTCGTAGTTGGTCAGCTCTCTATCATCGGGTACCGGTCCCTTGAAGCCAAAGTTGTTGTCATCTGTCGTGAGGTCTGCGTGATAGTAACTGAACAACAACTCAATACTGTCATTAGGCTGCCACAACATCTTTGCACGCACCGCCTTATGGTCTTTGCCATTGGCTTCATTCACCCCGGGGACAGCGTTATCCATGTAACCATCGGAGCGGGCATACATTCCGGCAAGACGCATGGCAAGTTTGTCTTCAAGCAGAGGAATATCGACCGCGGCCATATTGTTGGTCGTATCCCAGGAGCTGTAACTGCTGGTAAGGTAACCACCAAATTCATTCATGGACGGGTTGTTGGTGTAGATAGAAATGAGTCCCGCCGGCGCATTCTTACCGTACAACGTGCCCTGCGGCCCGTTCAGTACCTCAATGCGTGATATATCCAGCATGGTTGAAAAGACAGTACCCGGCTGCGCCTGTGGCACGCCATCGACGTACACCGCAACAGCCGCCGGGAACGCTAATGCGAAAAAATCCGGGCCAACATTACGAATCTTGAGCGTCGCCGAGGCAGGGCTGTTTGCCCCAAGCTGCAGACTGGGAACAATACGATCGATTTCAGTGAAATCAAAAGCATTGATGCTTTGTATTCTTTCCTTTGTCAGCACGCTCATGGAGATCGGCACGGTCTGACTGGTTTCGTCGACCTTGCGAGCGGATACCACGATCTCTTCCAAGGCTTGTTGCGCCACCGCGCCAATCGCAAGAAAAGAACTTGCTAAACAAATCAAACCACTCGCCACTTTATGCATAGATATCTCTTTTATTTTAAGCCGGCGATAGAGAGTATAAGCGCCAGACCCCTCAATTCCCACAACTACACACGGCAATCGCTGAGGAAACGATGTCAATCGCAAAGAGGGCCACGCCACCACCTCGCCCCGCAATACGCTAAGGACAATATACCCCCAATCCGGGGCTAGTAATCAGTCGGAGTACGCAGCGATATGTGAGAATATCGTCGAGATAGTTTTCTGGGGCTCGCCCCGGGATAGCCCATGACCGGCATCCAGCTCTAGCTCTTGACAAGGACCTTTCATGTCCTGTGCCTGTTAATGCACATGAAACCGGCCGACCGCCTCATCTTTGTTGCCCCACCAAAACACCGTCGGTGTTACTGCCGTATTTGAATGTGACGGCAGCGGTACCCTCTCCACGATCATCGCTCGATACCAGTTCAGAGCCGCTGTCAGCGCACCAGGCTCACGCAGCATAGCGAGGTATTCCCTGGATTAGCGTGGAGCCATGGGACCAGATACCGCCTGCATACCGGCAAAGTCATGCATTGCCAAAACAGATTCTGCCAGCCAGGGCGTAGCAAGAAGCGAAAAAAGGCGGCTGCGAGCCTGCCGGTCGGGATCGGTCTCGAGTGCGGCACCGAAGGCTGCAGGGTGCGGGATAGATAACGCACTCCAACTGATCACTCACTCGGGGTGATTAAAGACCACATACCAACCCATAGCCGCTCCCTAATCGTGCCCTACCAGGTGAAACCTGTTGATCCAGCGTCGGCCAAGGCGATGACATCGGCGGTAAGCGAAGTACGCAAGAGTTCTCGGCGCCATCGAGTCGAGCATCCGGGCTGTACCCGCGTCGATCCGGGGCCAGCACCCGATAACCACCGAGTGCAAGTTCAACCATCAGATCCGCATACATGGCCGCATTAATAGGGAAGCCATGCAGCAAAATAGCCGCTAGTTTCTCGGAGTTGCCAGCGAAGCCGGCGACCCGTGCGCGAATTCGAGCTCATTGGCTTGAATACGCACCAGTCTATCTGCGGCGGAAGCCGACAATAACGGTAACGCCGTAGCCGCTACCGTATAAGATAAGTCAGAATCCAGCACCACCTGAGTACTGCGATGCATGTAATATGCGATTGCCACGATCAGCACCACTGTCGCCCCTAGCATCCCCTGGAGGGATCGGACTGCCATCCAAATAACGCCCGTTGAAAACAGCCAAGGCTCTCTCCCGCCATCCTATCGGCTAATCAGTGCGAAGAACATCCCCGCATCAAATAGTACAATAAATGGCTCCCAAATCTGCCGAAAACACGTATTCCCTGCACAACGTGGCAAACCATGCACAGTGGCCAGGTTCAGCGCGATGTGTGCTGGTAAAACAGGGTGACGAGAAGAGGCGTCAGCCCTCGATCGCATTGAGCGCATTTTTCAACAGACACTTGATCTTCACAATCGCGTCACCCTACAAGTGGGTAGCGATAGCCCCATGGACAGACGCACCCTGCACCACCCATCATTCAGTGCAGGACCAGTCAAGGCGTTTTCAGGCGGTAAAATTTAGCAGCGTTTTTTACGAATACCTTGCTTGCCGCCTCCTCACCGAAAGTGTCACAAATAATGGCTGCATCATCTGTCCTAAATGGCCTTGGTGCCCTGGTCGATGGAAGGTCGGTGCCAAACATTACGCCGTCAGGATTCGCTTCGTACAAATCCCGAAGGGCGCTCGCTGGATCGAAATCTAGTCTACCAAAACCACTAGCTTTCACTTTCACCCCAGCCTCTGCAAGCTTCAGTATTATTGGAAAACCGGCTTTGCTTAGGCCCAGATGGTCGATAGACACCGCTGGCAAGCCCAGGATAACACTGTAAAGATCGTCGAGATCCTTTGAGTCAATGTATAACTCCACATGCCAGCTCGCTAACTCGTAAACGCGCGCTGCCAAACTGGATAGTCTTGCGATCTTCTCTGAACCGCCACGCTTCATATTGAAGCGTACGGCACGCACACCACACCTATCTAAGGACATTATAGTGTCATTGCTTGTTTCATCGAGGATCTGCGTGACCCCGACAAAATTGTCGCCTAATTTATTCACTGCAGCCACTAGGAAGGATTGTCCCTGCTGTTGAAACGACCCGGACACAATCGCTCCACCAACAAGCTCAAACACGTCAGTTTCCCGCAGATAGTCTCTGATCGTAAAAGGACGGGGAGTAAACCCCTGGTTTTCAACCACAGGATATTTTGGATCAATGATATGAAAATGACTGTCAAATACTTTTATTTTTTCCATAGCCTTTCCCGGATAGAACGACTAGGTCAGACTGCGGCTAACGTCCACACCCCAAGCTATTGCAACCCGCTGCAGTACATAGCTATTTCGAGAATACAATGATCGTGCCAGTTTGGTCATTCTCTGATCGCGAAGTAGACCAACTACTGCAGATATCGTATATAGAAACACAAGCAAACTCCGTGACACTACACTGGTACGCCAGCGAGGCGCAAGTGCATGAAGACGATCAGCCAGCATCGGCTCGCAGTCTGCGAAAGACGATGACGAGAAAGGCTAGGGCGGCAATCGCCAAAAATAGCACAACGGCAAAGAAATGCGGGCCGAGGCCTGGGGTCCAAAGCCAACCGCCTGTATTTAACAATATTACCCCAATACCTAGAATCGCTAGCATCCAACCTGCCGCTATAAAAAAGTGGTCAATCAGACCAGACGTTGCACGCAGCGCGGCCAGCGAATCCGGTACGAGGATAGCACCACCAGCGATCGATAGCGTGAGTCCAAGACCACCGGCAATATACCAAAGCGTGGGCCCATTGACGCCTATCAGCACGATACTTACTGGGACAAGCGCGATAAATGCAGACACGATACTTTCAACAACTATTGTCCTCAAATAGAGAGACTCCACGAAGGACATGTCACCAGCTTCACTGGTTACTGCTATAAAGACTGCCACGAAACCAACAAAAATGAGCGCTATTTCCGCAAGGTTTAGCAATGGGTCCATCGTCGACTAATGTCTCACGCCAGCGCCGCTGTGCACGTCCGATACAGCGCCTGTTGCAGTTATATTATATCGACGATGCACGCAGCACATGGCTTACTCCGTGTCTATACACTTCAAAACAGCACACGACTATACTGATCCAACGACCTTAGTGCTGCAATACTCAAGGCGTAATCGCACCCCTATGTTGCGCAATAGCCCTGCATAGGAACAGAACATGGGACGACGCAGCGGCTACCCGTCATATCTGACACGCTCTTTGGCTTTTTCATTTCGCTCCATTGCCCGTGCTAAACTTTTGTCGCCACGCAACCGCAATTGTTGTATCACTTGCATTCGATCCCGCCTAGATCTATTTTGACTCAGCTTATATTTACACTGCATTTCCTCGATAATGACCTCCACGCCTACAATCGCGCCTAACAATGATTCAGTGTAGTCTGGCAACCAGGGCTCATCGAGAGCAGATTCATATCTTTCTGTAAGCCCGGTCACCAGCCTTTCTATTCTTTCTCGGTCTGTAAAAATACTGGCGCGACCATAAACATGCACTGACTGATAATTCCATGTCGGCACACCGGAAGAACAGTACCATTGGGGTGAGATATAACCATGGGGACCCTGTAGCGTTATGAGAACTTGTTGCCCATGTAATTGATAATGTTGTGGATTCTGCATTGCTAAATGGCCGAGGACCGTAGACTCGCTCCTGCACATCAGGAATGGCATATGCGTGGAAAAATGTCTGCTGTCAACATATGAAATCAGCTGGCCAAACGCATTAGCCTCAAAAAACGCATGTATTTCATCTGTATTAGCCATCGCAAAGTGTTTTGGAATATACATAATCTACTCCTTTTCTCCATAACCTGCAGCAGCAGAAACAGACCACCGCTCTACAGGGATTTTATTCGCTGCTATTTCATCCCGTCACAGATGGCATGGATCATATAAACTCCCTGTCTTCGATAAAGCCTTGCGCTGAATTACCTCATGGTAACAGCCGAAATTTTCCAACACCCTGTAAGATTAGGCGTTAGGACTGATCATCGCAGCGAATAGTTTAACCATCGTCCCCACGAGCACAACCGATTGATGTGATTGAATAATCCAATGCTGGCACATAGAAGCCCGCTATGCTTTTAGTCGCTGACGAATCGCTTTTTATTTTACACTTTTACTTTTATTGCTTCTCTACCGTCACACTCATGACAGCGCCGGGATCAGGCACGTACGCCCTAAGAATTCCATAGAAATCTTTCCCCGTAGGAATACCATTTTTCCCCTCGCCTGTCGGGCTAAGCGTTAGCGTGTAGCTGCCATCGCTATTCGGCGACGATGAAAATGTCGTACGGTCATACACACCCTTTTCATTAGGTATGAGCAGCTTATTGTCAGTGCCATACAGTGTTACGGAATAGTAGCCGGTCTCTTCCACCAGACCAGCCGGTACGGTAACTATATAGGTATCCTTACCGTTAAGCGGGTCACCGTTACTATCGGATAGAATAGTTCCATAGCGAACTGTGTCAGCGGGTGTCCCGAGTTGGCCGATTTTTACGCCGGCGGCAAGATTCAGAAAGCTCACGTCACCACTCACTTTGCCGAATGCCTGATCAGGGTTTAGACCCGCTATCACTGTATCCATTACTGCATGCGCTTTGGTCTCGGTATCTTTTGAAAATCTCTGCACATCGCGGCTCATATCCCCCTTACCACCCTCCATAACAATCGATTTACTTAGTTTTCGCACTTCCTCCAGATTATCAACTACGACCATTCTTGTTAAAACGACCCCTTGATCCGTCTCAAGATTAACAACAGTAAAATCGCCCTCCGGGACACTCTGGTCGGGACGCCTTATCAGGATGGGCTTGTCTGGATTGACGATAACCGCAGGAATATTGTGTCTCATGTCAAAAATAGATACCGAAAAAAATCTGTCGTATTTTGGCGTCCTCACAATCGCCGGGCCATCCGAGACCGAGAACCAACTGTAGCCATAATCAACAGTCGCCTGAGGCGTCACAACGGTAGAGTCTGATGGATCCACCAGGCCGGAGAAATAAAACGTACCTTTTTCGTTCTCCTCCAACCAGGTGTTCATAATTTTTACCTGTTCTTGATTCGGATACTCACGTATGTACTCCTCAACCGTATCGAGCGCTACAGCATTCACTGGCATGTACAGTAACGACACAAGACACATCATAAAATATGCTCTTTGCATTCTCATAGACTTATCTTCCTTCACTTTTTTCACCTAACTCGCAACGCGATATATTACCAATACCCTTTACTTTGCAAACCAAACTGACCGTACAGGATTTTTTTGGCGGCATCGTAACCGCTTACCGCATCCGAGAGTATTCCCGCTTTGCTTCCTTTCTGTTTCCTTTTGTTTTCCATTTTTTTCAATATACTCACATACCGACACGCCGCCCCGATCTAACCGGCGCTCTCGTTTTCGACAGCACCATCCGCAATAGCGGATGTGCGGCTATTACCACCATCTTTTCTCAACGTGCCCCGGCGTGTCTCTCGCTGTCGTCGCCAACCACTGTCCGTAGAGGTCTAGAAAAGTCACCGTTTGTCATTCTATGTGTCTTTATTATCAGTGCTTTATCGGAGCCAGGACAAGCAACTCGCAGGGCCCCGTTGACTTAACCTTTAAGTAGTGCTTTTGCCTGCTATTAGGCCACGGAAAGTTGTGAGCTTCTGTACGTCATTCACTCAACCGTGCACTGTCTCGTGCAATCTGAATCAGTAGCCCCATTACTATAGCGCAAATTGTACCCTCAACCCGACATTCGTCGATCGCCAGGCGACACATTAGCGCCGCAGCCCGTCTTCCTCGGTCTCTGAATGCACCGACGAAACAATAGGCCCCGTCTCAGCGCGTGGCTTCGCAGGATGCAGCAGAGACATAACCGTTTGGGCAGCTCAATAATGATGTCAACTGACGTAACGCTTCAGTCAAGTGTCTCGTCATTGCCGGTTCGTCGCGGCGACTCGATCAATCCGGCATGAATCTCCTGCGCGTGCGACCAGGACTCCGGAAAAGTGTGCCTTTCATAGATAACCTCCTCAATCGCATAGCGCATCTGCCGTGCACAGACCTCCGGATGAATCTCCCCAACACCCGTTCCCAGTCCGGGAACGGCAATCGTACTGATAAGATCAGATACAAGATATCCTTTATAGCATCCGTACTTTAGGAGAATTAGCACGGCTCGCATCGCCAAATACGGATTGACTGAACTGTATAGGCTCTCAGGTACCCGCATCGTGGGCGCCGCAATCAGATACGGGATACCCATATTTTCAGTGTGGATCAGTTCCGCTTGCCCAACCAGCAGTTGGCCACGATAGTTATCCTGGATCGCCCGCTGCAGGCGACTCTGCACTGCTTTGCCGAAATGAGCGATGTAGTTCAGGTCGATTCCACCGTCCATAAACCCGAAACTGTTGGTAGGGCTCACCACTGCATCACAATCGACGCCTAAAATAGAACCGAGAAAAACCTCCACGCAATCGAGGTTAGCACAGTGTATCTGCCATGAACGGTAAAGCTCATCATCTAGAGCGACCAGTTTAAGGGTAATCACGACCTAGCCACGCTAACATAGATCAGTCATTTCAGCTGTCGGAGCGGCCCACGCTTTGCCCTGCACAGGGCAGTATTGCACCGCACGAATCAATCTGGCAAACGCTATTGAATTTCGATCTATCAAAGAAAGAAAAGTATTTCATGTTTGTACGCCTCTCAATCTACTTCTGTGGCCACCAGATACAGCACAGACGTGCCGATGAGGAGACCTTAAACTAACGAAAAGCGAGTGTCTGTTCTCTTTTCCTAGCTGAGTCGACAAATTCCGTCCCTAACATCTCCTGCGTCAGCCTCAATGTACAACGTCTTTCGTTCTAAAATTTCACTGACAATAGATGCTCTCTCATGTTAAAAAAAACGCGACGCTTAACATGACGATACCGATACAAGACGGTGTTTTACCTTGGTACTTTTATATTCTCAAACCATAGAGAGAATCGATGCTCCTGGCGGAACTCATATCTAATTTTACGCTGTAAAGACGTTCGACTATTGACAACATCAATGATCCCCAGCCTGTGTACAGACTGGAATTGCCTGGTTGATGACGACCTGCGTCAATATAAGACGCTTCCCGGACCTGTCCAGCGAGTCCCATTGTTCAACAGGCAACAGCGCTACCGTCTCTGGATTTAATGTCTGGGGATCGCCAATTTGTTCTGCACGAGCCATTGCTTGTTTTGCTAAGCACATTGCAATCTCCTCGCCCATCGTCTCACTGATATTAGAGGTAAATTTCCTAATTTCTTCTTCAGTCAAAGCACCGCTGCTAGTACCGAAAGGGCTGGATCGAAACCAACCCGGCAAAGATGAATCGCAGCCGACACACAGTAACAATAGACTCAGAACAACCGAACCTGTTTTGGCTTTCACAAGATATCCTCATACCCCGCCTTCAGTAGACAATGTTCTCCGTGGTGGTGCCAAAATTTCGCCACCACAAATCGATCGTAAGGTCGTTCTGACACGACGTGACGTCTCTTTTAAGAACACCATAAAACATCTAGACACCTCGACTACCTCTGTTCACCCGATCAATGTAGAACGCCCAAGATACAACGATTGCAACATAGAATAGCGCACCGAACATCACTGTTTTTTCAGAAATATCGATAGTGAGCTTGATAGAGGCCAACAATAAGACAAACACAACAAAAGCATAAAATTGAAATAATGCTGCTTTGGCGGTATAGAAAAAAAGATATCTTGTACGCATTTTGGACTATATTGATCTCACTTAGCTGCCGCCGCAAGCGCTGCAGACGATGATGCAGCGTCGCAAGATTGGCTTATTGCTTGACTCATGACTTAAAACCAACGTGCCTTACAATACGCACGTGCTTGAAGATATGTCCGACATTATTTCTACTCTTTCCGTTCATTACAGCGCACCGGATTTCGCGATCACGTGTCTTTCACCGTACCAGAAGGTGCTATTTCTGTCTGCGAATCATTAACAGAGCCCCTTGCACAGTACCCGGCCTTCAGTCCAAATTTCCACCTAGGGACTGCATAATTTCTTTTGACATCATGGCGTCGTTCATTCGCAAACTCAAAGCAGGCCTAGCGCATACACTGCCTGTTACCTAAAATTGAGAACTATACCAGCCGATAGCGCTCTTTACTTGGGCCCACTCCACTCGCAATCTGCTCATATCCGACCAGGGATGGCCGGCAACCGTGTCTTGTCGAAAAGTAGACAACCAACTGCGCGGACACTAACATGCATCCCTACACCCGCCTTGCGTGCCCGCGCATAGGTCGGCCGTCACCTAGGCACATCCACCGCGGATAACGGGTCTACTTCGCTCCCCACATTTTTGATACCGCACTATTTGACCCCAGCGTACCAACAACCAAAGCTACCGAACCAACACACAGAAAAACGACTGCCGGAATGACACCACCTGGCTCGCTGTTTAAATACGCTGAGGCTGCAGACGCTAACGAAAGAAACGTAAACAGTGCGCCGACTGCAATCAAGACAATCCTGTGCGATCTTCTATAATTTTTCGGCCGTTGATTTGTTTCAAAAAAACGCAGTAGTGGCCAGAACACTTTCGTCAAAAACCGCCTCATGCGGGCCTTCCTTCTCTCGAGGTTACCGCAATATATTGAAAAACAGAGGACTCTTCAAGGACGCTCGTTCACACAAAGCAGAGCCAACATGGAGCGATTTCTTTATTTCCCTGCGCTGTTGTACGATCCGGCAATCAACCAAATTCGGTTCGACATGACGTATTCTTTTGAATTTTTTTCCTCAGAGCCGCTGCCGACAAGTGCCTTGCGCAAAGACACTACTGCAAATTTATGCGCAATTCGTAAAAAACACCGGGGTGC
>JABSPW010000133.1 GCA_013214285.1 Halioglobus sp.
AAAACGCAAAAAGGCAGCGGGTGCTGCCTGTGGACGCGACACTATAGACCGATCGTCTGCTGTTGGCAAACGTGTAACGCGCTTGCGCGGTGGGTCGCTGGACAGGGTCTGGGCAAATGCATGCCTGAATGGGTTATTATACGCCCTTTCTACGGTTAAAAACGGGCTGCACCACCATGGATATTATTGACACCATTAAAGATCAGATCGGCAACAATGCCATTCTGCTGTACATGAAAGGTTCACCGAATCAACCCCAATGCGGCTTTTCTGCTCGGAGCGTCGAGGCCTTGATCGCCTGCGGCGAACGGTTTGCCTACGTCGATATTCTTGCTAACCCGGACATTCGTGCATCCCTGCCAGAATATGCCCAGTGGCCGACGTTTCCGCAGCTTTGGGTAGAGGGGGAGCTGATCGGCGGTTGCGATATTATCGTTGAGATGTTTGAGAGTGGCGAGCTGCAGCCTTTGATTAAGAAAGCTTCTGCCGCGGCGCAACCGGATGCGGCGCCGAGCGAGTGATCGCGCAGCGCTGAGGCGCTGGATAGCGACTGACTATCGTTCTCATTCAAATAATTAAATAGGCTTATACAACGCCGGTCGTTATGCTTCGGATTGTGCGGTGCGGCCTCGTGGGGAGGTGGCACGCAGAGTTGATGAAGGAGCATGTGAGAATGGGCGTTTTGGTTGGTAAACCTGCACCGGATTTTGATGTTGCAGCGGTTCTGAGTTCGGGTGAGATTGTCGATTCCTATAAGCGGTCCGACGCGATGGCGGGCAAATACGGGATGGTTTTTTTCTACCCGCTTGATTTCACCTTTGTTTGCCCATCGGAGCTGATTGCGCTGAATCATCGTATGGACAAGTTTCGTGAGTTGGGTGTGGAGGTCGTCGCTGTGTCCATCGATTCACAGTTTACACACAATGCGTGGCGCAATACGCCCGTGAACGACGGTGGCATTGGCCCGGTGGGCTATACTATGGCCGCGGATGTCAATCATGATATCTGCCGCGCTTTCGATGTGGAGTCAGCAGGTGGTGTGGCTTTCCGTGGGGCCTTCCTGATCGACCCCGAGGGAGTTGTGCGGGCACAACAGGTCAATGATCTGCCACTGGGGCGTAATATTGATGAATTGATTCGTTTAGTGGAGGCGCTGCAATTTACGGATGAGCATGGTGAAGTGTGCCCGGCAGGTTGGCAGAGAGGAGATAGTGGTATGAACGCGTCGCCAGATGGTGTGGCAAGGTACTTGGCGGAGAACGCTGAAGCACTGTAATGCATTCTATCCAGGTCTCAATGAGGCGGGCCTTGGGCCCGCTTTTTTATGGCCTTTCTGCATTCCCCCCGGGACTAACTACCGCGATTTGTTGGTGAGATCGCGGAGTGAGTGTTCGATGAGCTCCATACGGTCATTGCCGAAATACATATCGTCGCCATTAATAAAAATAGTGGGTGAACCGTAGCCACCGCGCGCGATCAGCTCATCGGTGTTCGCGCGCAGACGGTCTTTGTAATGTTGATCCTTGATGGCGCTGAGAAAGTCCTGGGTATCCAGGCCAACCTGCCGACAGATACCGGCGAGCACCTCATCGCTGGAGATGCAGGGCGTGTCGCTATCCCAGTACGTTTCAAACACCGCACGAGAGTAGGCTATCAGAGCGCCCTGCTCTTCAGCATACAGTGCACCGCGCATAGCCTTTACGCTGCTGATCGGATGGCCTGCTGGCATAGTGACGTTAACACCGCAAAGGTGCGACCAGTCTTTCAGGTCCTTGAGATAGTAATGCAGGCGACGACTGTTGGTCGCGTTGAACATTTTCTCACGTGCCGCATACACGTCTTGATTGACCGCATTAAAGACGCCGCCTACCAGAATTGGGCGCCACGTGATCGGTATGTGCAACCGCGCTGTCAAGGGGATGATGCGGGTGAAGGCAAAGTAAGTCCAGGGGCTGGAGCAGTCGTAGAAGAACTCGATGGAGGGCGTTGTGGTCATGAAGTATCCGGATGCTGTGAGGGTTTCAGCAATTATTGAAAAACCATAGGGTTTGTGCCACCTGAAAAGTGACTCTGAACCCGTTTGATCCTTCAGGTATAATCGGCAGCCTAATTTTCTGGACCCTCTGAAGATGGACATTGATCAGTACATGATCGAGGTGGGTAGCGCTGCGCGCAGGGCTTCGCGCGTGGTCGCCGCCTCGTCGACAAAGGATCGCAATACTGCGTTGCTGGCGGTGCGCGATGCCCTTGATGGGGCGCGGGCGGCGTTAGCCGAGGCCAATGCGATCGATCTCGAACAAGGTCGAGAGAGTGGCCTTGCGGTACCAGTATTGGATCGGTTGGAACTCACCCCGGCGCGCATTGATGCAATGGTGGAGGGGTTGTCGCAGGTGGCTGCGCTGCCCGACCCCGTGAGGAGTATCGCCGATATGCGCACCATGCCCAGCGGCATCCGGGTAGGGCGCATGCGCGTGCCATTGGGTGTTATCGGTATCATCTATGAGTCCCGTCCTAATGTGACCGTAGAGGCCGCGAGCCTGTGTCTGAAGTCAGGTAACGCGGCCATTCTGCGCGGTGGTTCTGAATCAATCGCGTCGAATACCGCCATCGCACGCTGTTTGAAGCAGGGCTTGCAGGCAGTGGATTTACCCCATACTGCAGTGCAAGTTGTGGCGACTACGGATCGCGCTGCGGTGGCCCGATTGATTGCTATGCCGGAGTACGTGGACGTGATTATCCCGCGCGGCGGCAAAGGCCTGATTGAACGCATTAGCAGCGATGCGCGGGTGCCGGTTATCAAGCACCTGGACGGAGTGTGCCACGTGTACATTGATGAACATGCCGACCTTGGTATGGCGATCAGTATAGCCAGCAATGCCAAGACTCAACGCTACGGTACCTGCAATACGATGGAAACGCTGTTGGTGGCAGAGCCCGCTGCGAAGGAGGTGTTGCCAGAACTGGCGAGAATCTACGCTGATGCTGGAGTCGAACTGCGTGGCTGTGCGCGCACGCTCGCGCTGTTGCCGGATATTGTTCTTGCCACCGAAGAAGATTGGGGCGAGGAATACCTCGCGCCTATCCTGTCGATACGTGTGCTGGACGGGCTGGAGCAAGCCATCGAGCACATCAATACCTATGGTTCTATGCACACGGACAGCATTGTGACTCGGGACTACGCACATGCCATGCGGTTCTTGCAGGACGTGGATTCCAGTTCGGTCATGGTAAATGCGTCAACGCGGCTCGCGGATGGGTTTGAGTATGGCCTCGGCGCGGAGATTGGCATCTCGACTGATAAGCTGCACGCGCGCGGCCCGGTCGGTCTAGAGGGACTGACCAGTCAAAAGTTTGTGGTGCTGGGGGACGGGCAGTTGCGATCTTGAGTGCCGTTATGCCAGATAAGCTGGAGGGAGTTTTCGGGGGGACGTTTGATCCAATACATTACGGCCATCTGCGCTCTGCGCTGGAGCTTGTTGAGCGCCTGCAGCTCGAGCGAGTGCGTCTTATGCCCAATGCGCGTCCGCCTCATCGCGCCGCGCCCTTTTGCAGTGCCCGGCGTCGCGCCGACATGGTGGAACTTGCGGTGCGAGACGAGCCCCATCTCTGCTGCGATACCCGTGAGCTCGATCGAGAAGGGCCCTCCTACATGATTGATAGCTTGCAGGACCTGCACTGCGAACTGGGCGCTGAGACTGCGCTGTGCATGGTGATGGGCTGTGATGCTGTGCGAGGCATTAGCGGTTGGCATCGCTGGCAGGAGCTGTTGGATTGGGCCCATATCGTCATTCTCGCCAGGCCGGGTTGGGCGCTGCCCGAGTCGGGTGAAGTGGCCGATTGGTTGCAGCAGCACCGGTTCTCTGAGCGCGGTGATCTGAGGGCTATAGGCGCCGGGGGTATTGTTATTGAGAGCTTGCGACCGTTGGAGATTTCTTCGACAGATATTCGTACGCAGTTGTCAGCCGGCCGCTCCGCTCGCTACCTGCTCCCGCAGTCAGTATTGGCCTATATAGATGAACACTCGTTATACCGCGGAGGCGTTGCATGACCGCAGACACTGATCAGCTCGTGGCTGTTATCATTGGCGCGCTGGAAGACTTGAAAGCGGTCAACACGACAACTCTTGATGTAAGTGGCCTGACGGAGGTCATGGATTATATGGTCATTGCCAGTGGAACTTCCAATCGTCATGTGAGATCGCTCGCGGATAACGTGGCGGTGGCTGCCAAGCAAAGAGGTTACCGCCCTATTGGGATGGAAGGTGAGGGGGCGGCTGACTGGGTGTTGGTGGATTTCGGTGATGTTGTTGTGCATGTGATGTTGCCGGCGACCCGGGACTTCTACGACTTGGAGCGCCTGTGGTCTTACCCCGTGTCCGATAGCTGATGGTGTCTTGCAAGCGGGTTGTGCTGGCTCTCTCGACGGCTCGTGTCCGCTGATGCGTATTGGTGTTGTCGCGGTGGGAACCCGCATGCCTCGCTGGGTGAAAGAAGGTGTCGAGGCATACTGCAAGCGCTTGCCGCGAGCACTGCAACCTGCCTGGCATGAAATTGCTCTCGCCCGGCGCGGCCGGGAGCTGTCCGCCGCGCAGGCGTCCGTTACCGAGGGTCGGCAGATGCTCAAGGCCGTGCCCGCGGGGGATCGGGTCGTCGCCCTGGCGGTAGAAGGCAGGCGCATGGGTACCGAGATGCTGGCGGAGCAACTCCAGCATTGGCAGATGTCGGGCGCTAATTACAGTGTGTTGATCGGGGGGCCCGATGGACTCTCGCCGGACTGCTTGGCGCGTGCTCATCAGCGCTGGTCTCTCAGCGATCTGACACTGCCGCATCCGTTGGTGCGCGTAATCCTGGCGGAGCAGTTGTATCGGGCTTGGACAATCACTGTCAACCACCCGTATCATCGGCGCTAGGGGATAAAATCTGGCGAAGGCAGGGCGGTTCAGTCGCACCGGTGCAAGTACAATTCGAAATAAAAGACCCGCAGCGTGAGGCGCGCATCTACGCGTTGCGCACCGCTGTCGCGATTCTTTTCGTAGTATTGTGTCTGGTGCTTGTTCTGGGACGGTATTACGCCCTGCAGGTCACCGAATTTGAAACCTACCAGACGCAATCCGAAGCAAACCGTGTTCAACTCCAGGCGCTGCCCCCTCGTCGTGGCCTCATCTATGATCGCAATGGCGTGTTGTTGGCGGACAACCAGCCCAGTTATACACTCTCTGTCGTGCGTGAAAGTGTCGCCGACCTGGAGGCCACACTGGCGGCATTGCGTGCGTTGGTGCCTGTGTCAGAGAACGATCTAGAGAATTTTCAGAAGAAACTGCCTCGTAGCCGTGCCTCGGAGCCGGTTCCCTTGCGTTTTCGTCTGACTCAGGAGGAGCGTGCTCGCCTTGCAGTAAATCGCTTCCGCCTGCCCGGTGTTGTGGTCGAAGCGCAATTGCTGCGGCATTATCCCCATGGAGAATTGTTTTCCCATGCCATCGGCTACGTGGGCCGAATCAACGAGCGGGAAGCCCAGATACTGGACGAGACCGACTATCGCGGCACCAACCACGTGGGCAAGGTTGGAGTAGAGAAATACTATGAGAACAGTCTCCACGGTGATGTGGGATATCAGAATGTGGAAAGTAACGCGCATGGTCGAGTATTGCGCGTACTCGAGCGCTTCGCTCCGGTTCCTGGGAAGAACCTGACGCTGACCCTGGACTACCGCATTCAGCGCGCCGCCATAGATGCCCTGGGCGAGCGACGCGGTGCAGTGGTCGCCATTGACCCTTTGAGCGGGGGTGTTCTGGCCCTTGTCTCGACGCCGGGGTACGACACCAACCTATTCGTTAATGGAATAAGCTCCTCCGATTACGCCGCCCTGCGCGACTCTCTGGATGTCCCTCTTTTCAACCGGGCCATACAGGGGACGTACCCACCCGGCTCCACTATCAAACCTTTTATGGCGATGGCGGGACTGCAGACTGGCCTGGTCACTCCGCTGAGCACTGTCCCCGACCCGGGTTGGTATAGCCTGCCCGGTGACACGCACAAATACCGGGACTGGGTGTTGCGTATCAGGGGTACCGGTCATGCACCGCGCGTCGATATGAAAATGGCGATCGCTGAATCCTGCGATGTCTATTTCTATGATCTTGCCCGGCGCCTGACCATTGATCGTATGGCCGAATACCTCAACCCGTTCGGTTTCGGCGAGTTGACCGGTATCGATACTACCAGCGAGCGGGGCGGGGTGCTGCCGTCTACCCAATGGAAACGTCAGGCTATGGGGCAGCCCTGGTACCCCGGGGAGACCATCAGCGCGGGTATCGGCCAAGGCTATATGCTCGCATCACCCTTGCAACTGGCGGTGGCGACCAGCGTGGTCGCAACGCGGGGTAAGCGCTGGAGGCCTCACTTGGTTATGGCGGTGGACGCCCAGCCAGTTGCCCCCACCCAGAGCGCGCCGGTTCAGGCACCAGCAGATTACTGGGACGCCGTGATCGATGGTATGCGCGAAGTGGTGCACGGTGCACGTGGCACGGCAAAAGCGCTGGCTAATGGTATAGCGTACGAAATGGCGGGCAAAACCGGCACCGCGCAAGTGATTGGCATCGCTCAAGGTGCGGTGTATAACGAGAGCGAAGTCGATGAGAGACACCGGCACCACGGTTTATTCATCGCCTTCGCCCCCATTGAGAGCCCGACAATCGCCGTCGGTATCATTGTGGAGAATGGGGGTGGTAGCTCGGCGGCTTCACCTATTGCGCGATCGGTCATCGACACTTGGCTGGCGCAGGACACTGTAGCGAGGTCCCTCTGATGGCCGATTATGTCCGGCAACTCCCTAATCAGGGCTCCAGGGATATGGCCCGGCGTCCCAGCACTGTGCGGCGTTTGCACATCGATGTGCCGCTGTTGGTGCTTATCCTGTTGTTGACCGCTTATGGCCTCACTGTCCTGTATAGCGCTTCGGGAGAGAATATGAACGCTGTGGTGCGTCAGGGCCGCTACTTCGCCCTAGGTTATCTGATTATGCTGCTGGGGGCTCAGGTCAGTCTGGCGCGCTACGCGCGCTGGGCGCCCTGGTTGTACGGTATCGGAATAGCGACATTGCTGGCGGTGGTGTTTGTCGGGGTGGGCGCAAAAGGTGCGCAACGCTGGTTAGAAATCGGGGGTCTGCGCTTCCAGCCCTCCGAGATCATGAAACTTGTTGTGCCGCTGGTCATCGCCGCTTTCCTGGCGGGGCGTGCGCTGCCGCCTCGCTTTCATATAGTGATTGCAGCATTGGCCCTGCTTGTTGTTCCCGCAGGCCTGATCGTCATCCAGCCGGATCTTGGGACGTCCCTGTTGATCGCTGCGAGCGGTCTGTTTGTGCTTTTCATGGCGGGGATCGGTTGGCGCTACATATTTGGCGCGATAGTGTTGGCTATTGCGTCAGCCTGGCCGGTATGGCATTACGGGCTCAAGAATTACCAGAAGCAACGCATTCTGACGATGTTTGATCCGGATAGCGACAAGCTTGGCGCCGGCTGGAATATCATCCAATCCAAGACCGCGATTGGCTCGGGCGGCTGGGAGGGAAAGGGCTGGTTGCAGAGTACTCAGTCGCGACTCGATTTCCTGCCAGAAAGCCACACTGATTTCATTATAGCGGTCCTTGCGGAGGAGCAAGGGCTGCGCGGCATCCTGCTGTTGCTGGGCATTTACGTTCTCATTCTTTTGCGTGGTTTCTGGATTGGTATGCGCGCCCAAAGCCGTTTCGGGCGCATGATGGCGGGCAGCCTGACGCTGACGTTTTTCGTGTATATCTTTGTTAACATGGGAATGGTTGCCGGTTTGCTGCCGGTGGTTGGGGTGCCACTGCCTCTGGTGAGCGCCGGGGGCACTTCAGTGGTCACATTGCTGGCGGGATTCGGCATGCTCATGGCGATTAGCACAGAACAACAAGGGGTGAGCACGTGAACGTGACACGAAGGGGGCGTGACTGCCCACGACTCTCGAGATAATGTATATGACAGCACGCCTGAAAATTGCCCTGGTGGTGTTCTCTTGTCTGTGGACGGCCCTCTCTTGTGCCGCGGAGAACTATGACCTGCACCCTGCTGCCACCGCGTTAGTCGATGAGCTAGTCGTGGAGGAGGGCTTTGATCGCGCGGCCTTGACCCGCATATTTGCGGAGGCTGAGCGTAAGGACAGCATACTTGAGGCGATCGCGCGCCCAGCAGAAAAAACCAAACCCTGGTATGAATACCGCGCCATTTTCCTCAACGACAAACGGGAGAAGCAAGGGGTCGAGTTTTACCGGGAACATCGCGACACGCTGCAGCGGGCCGAGCGGGAATTCGGTGTGCCCGCGGCATTGATTGTCGCGGTCATCGGTGTCGAAACCTCCTACGGGCGCAATATGGGCAGCTATCGGGTCCTCGATGCCTTGTCGACGCTGGGTTTTGATTACCCGCCACGTTCCGAGTTTTTCACCAGTGAACTCAAGCACTACCTGATCCTGACTCGCGATCAGGGTGTCGACCCAACGCGGATGAAGGGTTCTTATGCTGGTGCAATGGGCTATGGGCAGTTTATGCCCAGCAGCTATCGGGCCTACGCAATCGATTTCGACGGAGACGAGATCATCGATATCTGGCGCAATCCGGTTGACGCTATCGGCAGTGTCGCCAACTATTTCAAGGCGCATGGGTGGCGGTCTGGCGAAACGGTTGTGGCGCAGGCCGATGCCGCCGCAGATACGCCCGCCGACATATTCGTGCGGAGCCGGAAGGATCTGAAACCTGTTCGCACTATAGCCCAGCTTGCCGCAGCCGGTGTGGTCGCGAGGCAGACACTGAACCCGCAGGCCTTGGCCATTGCCATGCGCTTTGAGCTTGAGTCAGGCTATCAGTTCTGGTTGGGCTTGCATAACTTCTATGTCATCACACGCTATAACCACAGCGCGATGTACGCGATGAGCGTGTATCAATTGAGCCAGGCGATCGCGGCCCGGATGGCCGGGTGAGGAGGCTGGTACAGGGATTTCTCGTGTCAGTGGTGTCCCTTTTTGTTCCCGGCTGCAGTCAGCAGGAGGCAAAGGATGCCCCGCCTATTGCCGGAGCCGAACTGACCGCAACGTCGCGCTATGCTGTTCAGCAAGACCACGCCCCCATCGATGCCATCGGCCCACATGAGGTGAGCGACGCGCAGTTGCGCCCGGATCCCATACTTCCCGTCGGCAATGCGAGCCCCTACACGGTGAACGGGATCCGTTATGAAGTGCTTCAAGACTATAAAGGGTATCGGGAGCAGGGAATTGCGTCTTGGTACGGCGGGAAATTCACTGGTTATAAAACGTCCAATGGCGAGCTATACGACGTGTATAAGCCGAGCGCGGCCCATAAGTCCCTACCCATTCCATCCTACGCGCGGGTCACTAATCTGGAAAACGGCAGGAGTATCGTCGTGCGCGTCAATGATCGTGGCCCGTTCCATTCGGAGCGGCTGATCGACCTCTCCTACGCAGCCGCGGTGAGGCTGGGTTATATGGTGCAGGGGACGGCGCGGGTTGAAGTCGAGGTGATAGAGGTGGCTGGTGTCGAGGATCGTCGCGACCCGGTTTACGGTGACTACCGCTTCATCCAGATTGGCGCGTTTGGTGACGAGGCGAAGGCGAGGGCGCTGCAGGCCCGATTGCAGGACAGACGACTATCTGCGCCCGTTTTTGTCTCTCCCGCCGATGTCAACGGCCAGCCCCTGTTTCGCGTGCGGGTCGGACCGGCGCGAGATGAGCAGCATTTTCTTGTCCTGCAGCAACAGTTGCAGGACAGCGGTTACCCCGAGGGTCAGCCGGTGCCTTGAACGGTGGAATTTCACCCATGTTACCATTTGAGACGAGTTTCTCTGCACGGTTTACCGACGCTATGATTAGATTGG
>JABSPW010000134.1 GCA_013214285.1 Halioglobus sp.
CTTGGGCATCACAACGTTCTATGTGCTGAAACCAATGCTTGCCATGCTTATTCAGATTCCGCTGTGGATCGCCGTATTCAATGTCCTGGGTGAAATGCCGCAGTTGGAGAATGCCGGATTCCTCTGGATTAAAAGCCTGGCCTATCCGGATTCGATTGCGATGCTGCCTTTTGTGGTACCGCTATTGGGGGATAGCATCAGTGTGCTCCCTCTGCTGATGACCGTGGTGACAGGGGTTTCTGCCATGCTGTTGCAGGATCGTCTCGCTCCAGAGCCTGAATTGCGGCGCCAAAAACGCAACCTGTACCTGATGGCGCTCGCGTTTCTTCTGCTGTTCTACCCGTTCCCTGCGGCGATGGTGCTGTATTGGACGTTGTCCAATGCGCTACAGATCGTTCAGCAGAGTGTGATCAAGGTGTAGGGGTGCGTGGTCGACGCGGCGTTAGTCGGCCCCCACACTGGCTTGCGCGGCAGCTATGCGTGCGATAGGCACGCGAAATGGGCTGCAGGACACATAGTCCAGGCCCGCATCGTGGCAAAATTGTATTGAGCGAGGGTCGCCGCCGTGTTCACCGCAGATGCCGTACTTGATACCTTTTTTGATGCTGCGACTTTCCTGTATTGCCAGTGACATCAGGCGGCCGACGGCCCGTTGGTCCAGGGAGACGAAAGGATCCATATCGATGATCTTCTCTTTCAGGTACTTGGGTATGAACCTGCCGGCGTCGTCCCGTGAAAAGCCGTAAGTCATCTGCGTTAGGTCATTGGTGCCAAAACTCATGAATTCGATCTCTGGCGCTAGCCGGTTGGCACCCAGTGTGGCCCGCGGGGTTTCGATCATTGTGCCGATCTTATAGCGGAAGGATAGCGGATTCTGGCGTGTCATTTCATAGAAGCATTTCTCGATGATGCCGGTGACGAGTCGGATCTCTCGCACATTGACCACCAGTGGGATCATGATTTCCGGCACCGGTCGACAACCGGCCTCGATCGCATCGGCAGCGGCACTGATGATGGCACGTACCTGCATTTTCGTAATCTCTGGATACACCACTGACAGACGGCAGCCGCGAAAACCCAGCATAGGGTTGACCTCGGTCAGGCGATTCACGATCGCCTGTACCCGCTTGACGGGCTTGCCAATACGTTCGGACAGTGCCGCGATATCGGCGCTCGTATTGGGTAGGAATTCATGTAATGGTGGGTCCAGTAGTCGAATGGTCACAGGCAGTCCATCCATAGCCTTGAACAGCTCGAGTATGTCGTCATGCTGAAAAACCTGCAGCTTTGCCAGGTTGGACAGGCGCTCTGTCTCGGTCTCGGCGAGAATCATCGCGCGCATCAGGTCGATGCGGTCCTCGGCAAAAAACATGTGCTCCGTCCGGCACAGTCCGATGCCTTCGGCGCCAAGCTCTCGTGCCTTGCGCGCGTCTTCGGCCGTCTCTGCATTCGCTCGCACGCGCAGGCGGCGGTATTTGTCTGCCCAGCCTAGTAATATCTGGAAGTCTTCACTGGCACTGGCTTCTTGCTTTGCGATGTCGCCCCGCATGACCTCTCCGGAGGTGCCGTCCAGCGTGATGACGTCGCCGCGACGCAAGACCTCGCCGTCTTCCGTTGTTGCAGTCTCTGCCGCGCAGTCGATGCTCAACGTGTTGCAGCCCGTGATGGCGCAGACGCCCATACCTCTGGCGACCACCGCCGCGTGAGAGGTCATGCCGCCCAGTTCAGTGAGCACGCCTGCGGCGACGCGCATACCGTGGATATCTTCAGGTGTGGTTTCGCGCCGCAGCAGGATGACGCTGTGTCCTGCGCCGTGGACGGCCTCCGCCTCTTCCGCAGTAAAAACCACCTGGCCAGTCGCCCCGCCTGGACTGGCGGGTAGCCCCGTCGCAATAATATCCCGTTTCGCAGAGGGGTCTACCATGGGGTGCAAGAAGGCTTCCACGTGATCGGGGGCCACGCGCATCAGAGCCTCGCGCTCCGAGATCATGCCCTCTTTGACCATGTCAACAGCGATTTTGATCGACGCCCGGCCGGTGCGTTTGCCACTGCGCGTTTGCAATAGGTAGAGCTTGCCCTCCTGTACGGTGAATTCGATATCCTGCATATCTCTGTAGTGTTCTTCTAATAGTGCCTGCTTAGCGAAGAGTTGCTCGTAAATATCGGGCATTTGCTCAGCGAGTGCGGACACAGGTAGTGGTGTGCGAATCCCGGCGACGACGTCCTCGCCAGCAGCATTGGGCAGGTATTCCCCAAAAAAAAGCCGTTCTCCAGTAGCCGGATTACGAGTGAAGGCAACGCCGGAGCCGGAGTTATTGCTAAAGTTGCCGAAGACCATAGCCTGAACGTTTACAGCTGTGCCGAGGTTGTCATCGATGTTGTTCATTTCCCGATAGACGATGGCGCGTGGCGTGTGCCAGGATCGGAACACTGCCTCAACGGCTAGCTTAAGTTGCAGAAACGGATCATCTGGTACATTGGCGATGGACTGGTATAGACCAACGATGCTGCGCCAATCATCGGCCTGCATCTCTATGTCCTCCGTTTTGCGGTTGGCACGTTTGTAGTCGGCCAGCGCCTTTTCAAACTGCTTGCTGCTAATATCGAGCACTACATCCGCAAACATCTGAATAAAGCGCCGGTAGGAGTCGTACGCAAACCGCTCGTTGCCTGTCTTTTTCGCGAGCCCGTCGACGATTTCATCATTCAGTCCCAGATTCAAGATGGTGTTCATCATACCGGGCATGGAGATGGGCGCTCCGGAGCGGACCGAAAATAGCAGGGGATTGCCGGGGTCGCCGAAGCGCGCCCCCATAGCTTTCTCCACCAGATCCAGGGCTACTCGATATTCTTGTTCAAGCAGGGTGGGAAGCTTGTTGCCGGCCTGGAAGTACTCCCGGCACGTGCTGGTGGTAATGACGAAGCCAAAGGGAACCGGCAGTCCTAGACTGGTCATTTCGCACAGGTTTGCGCCCTTGCCTCCCAGCAAGTCGCGGTCATCCTTGCTGCCCTCGTTGAACAGGTATACGCGCTTGGCCATAGGGCTTATCCGCTAGCGACAGGTAACAATGAGAGAGTATAGCCGTCTGTTTCCGGGGAAGGCTGATCGGCCGGTCGAAATCTGCAGTAGTTCTCACTCGCCGCATCCGGCCCAGTCAGTGACGTGATTTTTCTGCCAATAATGGCGCGTTGTGGGCTGTGTTCAGCGTTGCGCCAACAGGTTACATAGTCGATCAATCTCGCTTAGCTCCGCGGTGGCCGGCACCAGAAACAGCTCTTCACAGCCTGCACACTCTGCGTTGTCCAGCGCGGCCAGAACGGCGTCAGCAGAACTACGGTGCACGGATTCCGCCATCATCGTGGCGATGTCGGGACCGGCGATGGCCAGATAATCATAGACATAGTCGTAGAGCTTTTGCTGCCCATTATCCGCCAGTGTGTACCAGAAACCGCCCAAGCGGTAGGGGGTTTTTTTGCGATCTGCGCGCTGCCAGGCGGCATCGGCCATGTCGAAGGTGCGTTTTAATTCGGCCTCGTCACCGTTGCCGGACCAGGCGTATAAGCCATCCGCCCATTGTGCGCAGCGCTCGATACTTTTAGGGCCCATCGCACCGGCCAGCAGGCGAGGTCCGGCCGGGTTGCCCGGAGCGGGCCCGATGGCGCCGCCGCCATCGACAATTTCCTCCCCGCGCCAGACCCGCCGCATCTCCTCGACCTGGCGATCCATGCGGCTGTAACGGCCGGTGTACTGGGCGCCCAATGCTTGATAATCTTTTTCTCTGCCACCATAGCCCACGGCGACGCTGCCCACGCGGCCCCCGGAAAGAATATCCAGGGTGGCGATCTCTTTAGCAACGCGTGTGGCGCTGTGCATGGGTAAGACGTAAAGCGTGGGAGTGATCTCGACCCGCTCGGTCGCCATGGCCGCTGCTGAGAGTACCACGCGCATGTCATAGGTAGGCCCGTGTATCCTCTCACCGCAGGACAGGGCGTGGAACGGGCCCGCGTCTATCGCCCGGAACCATGCGTGATAATCCTCCCGTGTCAGGCCAGCTTTCATATAGGGGAGGCAAACCCCAATCTTCATGTTAGATGGCATACTGCAAGTCTCTCCCAGCAATTCAGGGCCTAGTGTAGCCGACTTTGGAACGGCGGCTGTACAGCATGCTGAACTGTAAGCGTCTAGCCGGCTTGGTGGCTGGCGGTGAGTTGGTCAGCGCGATCGACTCGTGTAAGTTGGGTGCAGTCTTTCGTGTCAGCCGTCAAAAAGGATGCAGTGCCGATGAAGATAGATGGGCCATTTTACGCGCAACTGCGTGAGGCAGCGACGGAGGTGCGCCGGCTTGCTGACATCGGTTATGACGGGGTCTATACGCTGGAGGGAAGTTGGGATCCGTTTTATCCGCTGGTAATGGCTGCTGAACATGCGCCCGATCTGGACATCGCCACTGGTATCGCAGTCGCCTTTCCGCGCAATCCCATGCATCTCGCGTATCAGGCATGGGATCTGCAGAAGTACAGTGGGGGAAAATTTTTCTTGGGTATCGGTTCGCAAGTGAAAGCCCATATTGAAAAGCGCTTTGGGGCGGAATTCAGTCCACCGGCGGTGCGCATGCGTGAGTATATCCTCGCGTTGAAATCCATTTTTGACTGTTGGCAGAACGGTTCGCGCCTCGACTTTCAGGGGGACTACTATCGCCACACCTTGATGACCCCCATGTTCAACCCCGGGCCGTTGGCGTGTCCTGTGCCACCGATATTGCTTGGGGCATTGGGCCCGCGCATGACTGAGGTGGCCGGTGAGGTCGCCGATGGCTTGATCGTACACCCGTTCAACAGTATGCCGTTCCTAAACGACCGTGCCTTGCCGGCCGTGGACCGCGGATTGGCGAAATCGGGGCGCGGAAGGGAAGACTTTATCGTGCAGGTCAACGCGATTGTGATCACTGGAGTGACGAAGGAGCAGCGTGCCGTGGCCAGGGAAAGTGTCGCAAGCCTGCTGGGTTTCTATGCCTCCACGCCGGCCTATCGACCACCGATGGAGGCCGTGGGTTATGGTGATTTGCAGCCTGAGCTAAACCGCTTATCAAAGGAAGGCCGTTGGGAGGAGCTGGGTACCTATATCGACTCCGCGTTCCTTGATGCTTTTGCCACCAGCGGCACACCGGATGAAATCAGTGACAAGCTGCGGGAAAAGTACGGCGGTTTTGCGGACAGGCTTGCGATTTACGCGCCCTATCAAGCGCCCGATGCCATGTGGGCCTCGATTATAGCGGACCTGAAGTCGGCTAAAGGGCGGTAGACGTAGAGATACTATGCGAATGTTGCGCAAACAGTTCTCCGTTTTTCTGCTGTTCCCAGGGTTGCTGCTTTCCGGGTGTGGCAGTGTGCCGGCAAATCAGGCCCGGATGGCAGGGGGCGTCGCGCCGTCGGTAGATCTCACGGGCTCTTGGGAGCTGGATTACGGCAAGAGCGATAATACGCAACAAAGGCTTGATGTGCTGGTGCGTGAATTGCGCAGTGAAATGGAGCGGCGTAACCAGAGTGGTATGGGGCAGGGACCTGTCGGTTCAGGCCTGGTGATCAGTGGCAGTGGTGTGAACAGTGGGTCCTCGGTTATGGGCCTGGTGCGTTTCACCGACCTGATCACGCAGACCCCACTGCTCGAAATCGAGCAGGATCAACAACACATTCGCATAAGGCGTGAGGATGACGCTGACCTGCTCTGTGAGTTTTTCGCGGCAGAATCGGAGGTGATAGAAACGCCCTTTGGTTCCCAGTGGTGCGGTTGGCGCGAACATCAACTGGTCTTTCGCCTGGCCTTGCCTGGTGGTCTGCGCATACAACACATCATGACCGCCGGACAAAACGGTCAGAAACTGAATGTTGCTACCACGGTCCTGACCGATCAGGTGACCCAAGCCTTTACCCTCAATCGCGTGTATAACCGGTTTGTGCCTGGAGCAAGTGGTTTCCATTGCGAGATGACGTTAACACGGGGTCGGGTCTGTTCAACCCGTTCGTTGTGACCTTGAATCAGGCTTGTGGGCTGACCCTTCTTTGCTGTCTGTGGCAACTGTCGGCTAACGCATCGGTGCAGACTCTGGATGTAGGGGTGACCGTTTTTGATCCGGGGCTTCCAGCGGATGCATCCACTCACGGTAAGCAGGGGCTATATCCATCGATACGTAACGCTGAAGCGCAGTACATGCCTGTGCTGTTGCGCGAGGTGCTGGTCGAATCGGGAGAGTGGGGCGCGGTTCGTGTGCTGCCCGAAGCGGTAGAGTCGACGGATTTAATGGTGTCAGGGACCATTATGCACTCGGACGGGCGTCGCCTCCAATTGCATATAGTAGCTGTCGATGCCGCCGGCAGAGCATGGCTGGACCGCGTGTACACGGGACAGGCTGGACCGGCGAACTATCCTGTGCAGGCCGCTGATGATCCGTTTTTTGAGGTATATCGCCAGATAGCGGATGATCTGACGGCAAGTCGGCGAGAGAAGAGCACGGCGCAGTTGGCAGCGCTGCGGCAGATCGCTTTGTTGCGCTATGCAGCCAATCTAGCGCCGGTGGCGTTTTCTACTTACCTTGGGGCCGACGCTGACGGGTATTTCACATTGGACCGGCTGCCGGCGCATGATGACCCGATGCTTGCCAGGGTGCTGCGTTTGAGAGATCAGGAGTATTTGTTTATCGATACGGTGGATGAGCAGTATTTACGTCTGAGCGAGCAGATGGCCCCCACCTATAATTTATGGCGTCAGTTCGGCGCTGAGCAAGCAGATTTCCGCGAGGCTTTTGAAGATCGTGTCAGCGCGCGCGAGCGCAGTGGAGCAGCCGGATCCTACGCTGCGTTGCAGCAAACATACAACGCGTATCGACTGTCGAAAATGTATGAGCAGGACCTTGATGAACTGGCAGGTGGTTTTAATAACGAGGTTGCGCCGACACTGATGGAAGTCAGTGGCACGGTGTACAGGCTTAGTGGCAGTCTGGCAATGCAATACGCCGAGTGGCGCGGTATTCTTCGGCGCATTTTCGAACTGGAGATGGGCTTGGCGCCCGTGTCTTGAAGTCTGCTATGCTGCCGGCATGGCGCCTTCCAATAAAGACAACGACTCTCTGCTTGACGCGCTGAGGAAATTGACTGAGCAGGTCGCGGGCGGGACCTTTGATTTTGCGCGTAATACCGCAACATTGACCGCTATGTTCGGAGAGAGCTGGCTGCGCAACATCCTGGTCAACCGCATGGAGCCGGAGCGCTTGGAGGCGATGGCAGATGCGGGACGCTTCCTGCGTGATGCGCGCGAGACGGCGGGAATGTCGGTGATGGATTTGGCCGACAGTCTTGGCTTGTCCGACCGGGCGGTGCTGGAAAATATTGAGAGCGGCGAAACCATCATGCCGCTGGAGTTGATGCTGCGCAGTGCAGCGCTGCTGGCGCGGCACGATCCTATACCCTTTCTGATAAAGTTCATGCGCACCTACAATCCAGCGTTGGAAAAGACGCTGGAACAGTGGGGTATAATGGCGTTGCCCAGACAATATGAGCGTGAACGCCGTTTCGTCAACCTTATGCGTCAGCATGATGAGCTGCGCAGTCTCAGTGATGCAGAGTATGATCGCTTCATACACTATATGGAGAGCTCCAGCCATCTAGTGCTCGGGGTTATGGAAAAGGAAAAAAAGGCGCGTCGGACGACGCCACGGAAAGCGTCAGCGAGCCGTGGCGACAGACAACCGACAGCTAAGCGTGGAACCGCGTCCAGGCTCAAAACGAAGCGGGTGCCGGCTAAAAAGAAGGCTGCTCCCAAGCGTGGTAAGCGCGCCGTGTCCCGGCGCAAGTAGTGGATTCTCTTTTTTACTTAACGTCAGCACCTGATGGGCTGACCTCTCGCTCTAGGGTTGCAGGTACCGTGTGCTGGCAATGAATAGAGCTGATAGATCAATCGACTGGTTCGCCACCTGTCCCAAAGGCGTGGAATCACTGTTGCTCGAGGAGCTGGCGCATCTGGGCGCAGTCGCCCTGCGTGAGACTGTCGCCGGCGTGTATTTCTCAGGTTCGCGTGCAGTGATGTATCGTGCCTGCCTTTGGTCCCGACTGGCCAATCGTATCCTGTGGCCGTTGCAGCAAGTGGCTGCCGGCGACGAGGCGGAGTTCTATCAGGGCATGCGCGCAATCGATTGGTCTACGATCTTCGCGGTGGAGAAAAGTTTCGCGATCAATTTTTTTGGACAAAACAGGAGTATCCGGCATTCCAAATTCGGCGCGCAGCGTGCCAAGGACGCGATCGTAGATACCTACCAATCGGCGGCTGGCAAACGCCCCTCCGTAGACAGGTTGCGCCCTGATGTGTGCCTGCATATTCGCCTGGTCCGTGACCGCGCGCACGTATCCGTGGATGTCTCCGGCGGTAGTTTGCATCGCCGAGGGTACCGACAGCGTGCGGGTGCCGCCCCGCTGAAGGAGAATCTGGCGGCGGCGATTCTCTTGCGCGCGGACTGGCCCGGGATGGCCGCTCGCGGCGGTGCATTGATCGATCCCATGTGCGGTTCTGGCACCTTGTTGCTGGAGGGTGCAATGATGGCCGCAGATATAGCGCCTGCACTGGCACGTGAACACTTTGGTTTCGAACACCTCACAGCACATGACGCGCCCCAGTGGCAAGCCATCCTAGCGGATGCACGGGGTCGGGCTGAGCGGGGCAGAGCCGCGCAGTTGCCGGAAATGCGCGGCTACGACTGGGACCCGGCTAGTGTGCGCCGGGCGCAGGATAGTATCGCGGTGATGCAACTTGAAAAAGCTGTGCGAGTGACGTGTAAACCCTTGTCGAAATTACGCAGACCCAGCCATAAGCCTTTGCCGATGGGGCTGTTGGTGTGTAATCCACCGTATGGTGAGCGCATCGGCGAAAAGCGTCGCCTACAGGCACTGTATGCAGACCTGGGGGCGGCGATGCTCTCTGAATTTGCCGGCTGGCATGCCGCTGTGCTGACCACAGACCTTGCCTTGGGCAAGGCGACCGGGCTGCGCAGTCACAAGCGTTACGCACTTTACAACGGTACCCTGGCCGCCTATCTGCTTCTGTTTGACCTCGGTAATAATTCTCTGCGACAGGCACCGGTAACGGAATTGGCTACCGCAACGTCGTCGCTTTCAAATGGGGCAGTGATGTTTGCCAATCGTATTCGCAAGAACCGCAAGCGCTTGTCGAGCTGGTTGCAGCGTGAGCAGATCGAGTGTTACCGTCTTTACGATGCGGACATGCCAGAGTATGCGGTGGCCATCGATATCTACGGCGACCATGTACACGTTGCGGAGTATAAGGCGCCTGCGGGAGTGGAACCTGAGGCTGCCCAACGTCGCCTCGCCGATGTACGCGCTGCGCTGCCGATCGTGTTGGATGTCGATCCGAGCAAGATTACTTTTAAACAACGCAGCCGACAGCGGGGCACCAGCCAATACGCAAAGCTGGACCAGCGCGAGGAGATGCTGACAGTGCGGGAAGGGCCTGCCAGGTTACTGGTCAACCTGCGCGATTATCTGGACACGGGCCTGTTTCTGGACTATCGGCCGCTGCGTCACCGAATTGGTGCCGAGGCCAAGGGGGTCGATTTTCTCAACTTGTTTTGTTACACAGGCAGTGCGTCGGTCCATGCCGCCCTTGGTGGTGCGCGAGCTTCGACCAGTGTTGCCCTGTCGAATACCTACCTGGATTGTCTTCAAAACAACCTGCGCCTGAATGAGCTCGCGGCAACAGAACACCGCGTTGTGCGCGCTGATTGCCTTAGCTGGCTCATTGCAGCAAGTTGCCAGTACGACCTGATCCC
>JABSPW010000135.1 GCA_013214285.1 Halioglobus sp.
AGGATGACTGCCAAAAACCCTCCCGCGATAGCTCCCATGGTACCTTGCTCCCGCAGCGCCTGCTCCGAAAGCAGGTCTTCCGCCCGACCGAAGCGATTGTTATGATCGGCGAGATTGGCGGCACAGCGGAAGAGGAGGCCGCTGCCTATATCAAGGCGAATGTGAGTAAACCCGTGGTATCTTATATTGCCGGCGTCACCGCACCGAAGGGTAAACGCATGGGCCATGCGGGCGCCATCATTTCCGGCGGCAAAGGCACCGCAGCGGAGAAATTTGCCGCGCTGGAGGATGCCGGTGTGAAGACCGTCCGCAGCCTTGCCGATATTGGTAGCGGGTTGAAGGCGGTGACCGGCTGGTAAACCTAGGCGCAACTGGGCAGACAAAAGCCCGTCATGCAGCGGGCTGGTTGCCGTGGAAAGCCGGCTGAAGGCTAGAGTTCCCGGGGGAGAGCACACCGCCTGAGAGATAAGTGGCCTACTCTCTCTGAGGCCACTGAGACGCCCCTTCATAGCCTTTCGGCTGCATCCTATGCCCATCGGGCCTTGAAATCCCGATTGTCGTCCCCATATTGAAAGCAGTTAGAATTTTACATTTAAATCAGTAAGTTATATAGAGGTTGTCATGACAGCTGACGTCAATAAAGAAACACTCGGCTTCCAGACCGAGGCGAAGCAATTGCTTCACCTGATGATCCACTCTCTTTACTCCAACAAGGAGATCTTCCTGCGCGAACTAATCTCCAATGCCAGTGATGCTATCGATAAATTGCGCTTTGCTGCTCTGGCGGACGAGACGTTATTGGAGGGGCAGGGTGACTATGAGATTCGGGTAGAGCTCGATGAAGAGAGCAATACCCTGACGCTCAGCGATAATGGCATCGGTATGACGAGGGATGAGGTGATTGACAACCTCGGCACTATCGCCAAATCGGGTACCGCCTCATTTCTGGAGAGTTTGACCGGTGATGAGCAAAAAGACTCGCAATTAATCGGCCAGTTTGGTGTGGGTTTTTATTCGGCATTCATTGTTGCCGATCGCGTTGACGTGCATACCCGCAAAGCCGGCGATGGGCCGCAAGAGGGAGTATTTTGGGAGTCCCGCGGGGAGGCGGAGTTCTCTGTCGAGGCCAAACCAAAAGAAACCCGTGGTACCAGTATAACCCTGCACCTCAAAAAGGATTGCGAGGAGTTTGCTGGCGACTGGCGTGTACGCAGTGTGATTAAGAAATATTCGGACCATATTTCCGTACCGGTTAAAATGCTCGCGCCGGAACCGCCTGCCAGCGATGACGAGAAAGCCCCTGAGGCAGCGCCAGCGGAATTTGAAACCGTTAACTCGGCGACTGCCCTGTGGACACGGTCTCGCTCTGAAGTCAGTGAAGATGAGTACAAAGAGTTCTATAAGCATGTGTCCCACGACTTCGAAGATCCATTGGTCTGGAGTCACAATCGGGTGGAGGGAAAACTGGAGTACACTAGTTTGCTCTATGTTCCGGCCAAGGCGCCCTTCGATTTGTGGAATCGTGAGATGGCGCGCGGCCTGAAGCTCTATGTGCAACGTACCTTCATTATGGACGAGGCGGAGCAGTTTTTGCCGTTGTACCTGCGTTTCGTGAAGGGTGTGGTCGATTCCAATGACCTGTCACTGAATGTCTCCCGGGAAATTTTGCAAAAGGATCCCGCCGTGGATTCTATGCGCAGCGCGCTGACCAAGCGGGTGTTGGATATGCTGGAGAAGATGGCTCGGGACTCAGACAGCGAGAATTACGCCAACTTCTGGAAGCATTTTGGTGCCGTGCTCAAGGAAGGTCCCGCTGAGGACATGGGGAACAAGGAGAAAATTGCGAAGCTCCTCAGGTTCAGTACCACGCAATCTGATCAGGAGGATGAGAGCGAGTCCTTGGAGGCCTACGTGTCGCGTATGCAGGAAAACCAAGATAAGATTTATTATGTTGTGGCTGAAAATTTCAATACCGCAAAAAACAGCCCACACCTGGAAGTATTTCGTCAGAAAGGTATCGAAGTGCTGCTGTTGTCAGATCGGGTAGACGACTGGCTAATGAATAATCTGCAGGAATTCGACGGTAAGTCTTTTCAGGATGTTGCCCGCGGGGCCCTTGAGTTGGACTCCGACGAGGACAAGGCTGTAAGGGAAGAGATGGAGAAAGCGTCAGAAGCGCTAGTGGAGCGCCTCAGCGCGGTGCTGAAAAACGATGTGAGTGAAGTCCGGACCACGACCCGACTAACAGAATCGGTAGCCTGCCTGGTTGTTGGAGATCACGATATGGGCGCGCAAATGCGCAGAATCCTGGAGGCAGCGGGGCAAGATGTGCCCCAGTCGAAGCCCATTCTTGAAATCAATCCCACGCACACACTGGCTAAGCGCCTGGACCGCGAGGCAGACGAGGACAGATTTGCCGATCTTGCCCATATTGTACTTGATCAGGCAACGTTGGCTGAGGGTGGACAATTGCATGATCCCGCGGCGTTTGTCTCCAGGCTCAACACCTTGTTAGTGGAGTTGGGAACGGACTAAAGCAGCGCTGTCTAACAGTGCTGTAGTTCAATGCTATGATGCACACAGTATAAGGGGTGGACGCGTGACAGGATGATCCTGACGATCTGGAGACATGGGCAAGCAAAAATGGGGCCTAGCGATCGCCAGCGACAGCTGACGGAATCTGGCTGCGACGATATCGGCTTTGCCTGTCGGCAGTTTCACGCGGCGTGTCGTGCGAGGCGCATTCCGCCGCCTGGCACCATTCTGCACAGCCCATGGCTGCGCACAACCCAGACGGCGGAGATCATTGCGGGTGCATTCACCCAAGCTAGCTTGCAAGCGGAAGACGCTTTGCAGCCTGAAAGTGATGCATCTGCGGTGGATATTGCCATCGGTAATCTTACGGCGCAGAAAAGACCACACGCGGTGTTGGTGTCGCATCAACCCCTGGTATCTCATATTGCAGAATTTTATCTCGGCACTAAAAAGCAGGTGCCTGCTCTGACGCCCGGTGGACTGTGCACACTCTCCTTTGAAGTTAATGCGCAGGCGTGCGGTGTGCTTGAGTTTTGGGCTCTTCCGCCGGAATATGAGGTAGGCATCTAGTGGCGCGAGACGGCGCGCACTGTGCAGCGGAGTCACTGCAGTGGCATGTTAATGGTCTGCAGCTTGCGGGGCTCAGTTGGGGACAGGCGGGTGATCAGCCGGTGCTGGCTTTGCACGGCTGGCTCGATAATGCTGCCAGCTTTGCAAGACTTGGCCCGCTGATGGAGGGCTTTCATCTGGTCGCTCCTGATCTTCCTGGCCAGGGAAAGAGTGCGCATCGATCGCAGGACGCCAGTTATCAGATATGGGATGACTTGCCCGAGTTGCTGGGAATCCTCGATGACCTAGGCTGGGATTGCTTTGATCTGCTGGGCCATTCCCGTGGCGCCATTATTGCCACTTTGCTGGCCAGTGCCTTTCCCGAACGAGTGAAACATCTAATATTACTCGACGCCATCTCGCCAGCACCTGTTGCGCCCGCAGAATTTCCTGCTCAGATGCGTAAAGCGCTGCAGGATAAGCCTGCAATGCTTCAGCGGGAACATCGAGTGTATGAATCGATTGACGATGCCATGAGGTCGAGAACCAGGCGGGGCTTGCCTGATGAGTATGCGGTTCGACAGTTGGTTGAGCGTAGCCTGCGTCCCTGTCCCGGAGGGGTCACGTGGACCACCGATCCTCGGCTATACGGAGCCTCTGCCGTTAAGATGACTGATGCACAGATACAAGCCGTTTTGGGCGCGCTATGCATGCCAACGCTGTTGATGTTGGCCGAACGGAATTCGCACCGTATGCCGAAGGCGGCCCAATACGCGCGCCATCGGATAGCCGCGCTGGAGACCAAAATGATCTGTGGAAGCCATCACTTTCATATGGAGTCTCAAGTGGATGAGGTTGCGCAATACCTGGCGAACTTCCTCTCGTCTCTGGACATACAGGATTTTGCCTGATGACTAGCGTGTTTTGCTCGCGCTTCCTACCCGTGCTGGTCTGCTCTTGTATGCTTTTGATCGCTGCACATCTACAGGCTGCTAGGGTGGATGCTGCACAATTACTGGACGAGCTCAACACCTTTCCTCATGTACGCGAGATCTCACATTTCAGCACGGCGGTGCTTAATCACGAGATTGGCCTGGGGGCGATACAGAAAGTACGCGGTGAGTGGCGCTTTAAAAGCAGTGAGCGTGTGACCGGCATCCTGGATAGTTATACTTGGCAAGTCGCTGATGGTTTTACCTCAAATGAAATGATGGGAAAACTGTTGGCACGTTTAGACACAGCTGACAACGCCAAACAGTTATTCTTTTGTCAGGGCCGATCTTGTGGTCACAGTGCGCAATGGGCGAACCGGGTGTTTAAAGAGCGACTTCTGTATGGCAAACAGGATTGGCAGCAATATGCCGTTTACCAGATTAGTGGCAAGCCAGAGTACCGCTTGATGATATACAGTGCCGCACGCTCTGAAGATCGTCAGTACTTGAGGGTGGAGCTGCTTTCCATTTCAGGATGACGGGTTTTGGCTACATCCTTAACAGGGACAGGAACTCTTCCCGTGTCTTCTGTTCACTTCGGAATGTCCCTAGCATGGTCGACGTTTTCATGACGGAGTTTTGCTTTTCGACGCCGCGCATCATCATGCACATATGCTGAGCTTCGATAATAACGCCCACACCTTGTGCGTTGGTTACTGACATGATGGTCTCGGCAACTTGGGCGGTCAGCGATTCCTGAATCTGCAGTCGTCGCGCGAAGACATCGACAATACGAGCCACTTTGGACAAGCCGAGCACCTGCCCTGTCGGAATGTAGGCAACATGACACTTGCCGATGAAGGGCAGAAGGTGATGCTCGCACAGTGAATAGAGTTCGATATCCTGTACCAGGATCATTTCACTGGATTCACAGGGGAAGAGAGCCTCATTAACAACGTCTTCAACCGACTGCGTGTACCCGCGCGTTAGAAACTGGAAGGCACCGGCGGCTCGTTTCGGTGTGTCCAGCAGGCCCGGTCGACCAATGTCTTCACCGGTAGCTTTAATGATACTTGCCCAGTGCTCTTCCAACGTATGAACTCCTGCAGCGTTGCGTTTAGCAACGCTCAAAGGCCGCAGATAGTAACAATCCTTGCAATACAAGGCAAACTCACAGGCTTGCGACAGAATGCTCGCCGCACTACCCGTTAAACTCAGGCTATGACACAGAACGCTCTTGATCTTGGCAAATTGGATACTATAGGGGCGGCTTTGCAATGCTGCGGCCAGGGCCCTCGAGACAGCGACATGTGTTTCGTATATGGATCCGATAACGCATGGGGTGATGCGGGGCAATCAGATCTGTCCATCGAAGACTTGCCTTTGCACGCCGATGTAAAGGTTTTGTCACAGTCAGTTACTATGCCGGCGGAAGAAAATCGTATCACTTGTTGCGCTCCGCACCGAGGGGGGGATTGCGTTTCGCTCTCTACTCTGCAGGGCTTGGTGTTCTGGCCTTGGGTTCTATTGTGGCGAGCGTACGATTTTCTCGCGCTCTCCATTTACGGAGCTGCTGATAGGAGGGCTGCAGCTCTCCTGTTTGACAGAATTCAAAGCCAGCGCTAGGACATGATCATCAGTAATTCCCTTATGGAGACGCTGAAAACTCCGCCACTATGTCGCTGGAGTTTCGTAAGGAGCCTTCGCGGGTGCTTGTCTCACGCCACGACGGTGTCGAGATTACCCGTCGTATCTTGTCTGGCGCAGGCGGTCATTGCACTGATTCCGGTCTTCTGTTGGTTGAGATGGGTAACAGCTGGGCTGCACTTGAGCAGCTTGATACTGCCGTACCGTTCAATTGGCTGCAGCGCGAGCACGGTGCAACGGGGTCTTTGCCCTGACCGCCAGTGAACTGCAAAAGTACAGCGAAAGCAGGGATTGAAAAAGCCTATAATAGGGTGCCTAGAGCGTTAAATCGAAGGAACTACGGATCACATGGCGGGAAATACGATAGGCAAATTGTTCGCTGTGACCAGCTTTGGCGAGAGCCACGGCCCGGCGCTTGGGTGTATTATTGACGGCTGTCCGCCGGGGCTGCCGCTAAGTGTAGCGGACATGCAACACGATCTTAATCGTCGCAAGCCAGGGACTTCTCGTTTTACCACGCAGCGGCGAGAGAGCGACGAGGTGCGCATTCTGTCTGGGGTGTTCGAGGGCTTAACCACGGGAACACCAATCGGATTATTCATTGAGAATACAGATCAACGCTCTAAAGATTATACGGCTATAAAAAACGCATTTCGGCCGGCCCATGCGGATTACACGTATAATCAGAAATACGGATTCAGAGACTACCGCGGTGGGGGACGGTCTTCCGCTAGGGAAACCGCGATGAGAGTGGCGGCCGGTGCCGTTGCCAAGAAGTATCTGTTTAGTCGCTATGGTATACAGGTTCGCGGATATCTCGCACAGCTTGGCCCCATTCTCGCTGAAAAAGTAGACTGGGAGGAGGTCGAAGCGAATGCCTTATTCTGCCCGGACCCCGGTAAACTTGAGGATATGGAAGCGTTCATGAGGGCTCTCATCAAACAGGGTGATTCCATTGGTGCGCGCATCAATGTTGTCGCCTCTGGGGTTATGCCTGGACTGGGCGAGCCTGTTTTCGATCGTCTAGATGCCGATATCGCCGCCGCCATGATGGGTATTAATGCAGTCAAGGGTGTTGAGATCGGTGCCGGTTTCGCCGCCGTCAAACAGCATGGCAGTGAACATCGTGATCTGATAACGCCAGAGGGGTTTCTTGGCAACAACGCCGGCGGCGTGTTAGGGGGCATCAGTAGCGGCCAGGATATCACAGTGAGTCTGGCACTGAAGCCGACGTCCAGCATTCGACTACCAGGCGCATCCGTGGATATCCACGGTGATCCGACTGAAGTTGCAACCCATGGAAGACATGATCCCTGTGTTGGTATCAGGGCTACACCAATTGCGGAGGCTATGCTCGCCATCGTTCTGATGGATCATGTGCTGCGGCACCGTGCCCAGAATATCGACGTGCAATCTGACACGCCAGTTATTCCCGCCTCGGTTCCCGAAGATGGCAGCGTGCTGTAAGGTGAGTCGCACGACCCGTCGTTTTTACCGCTCGCTTCTGCTCATTCTTTTGGCCTTGGCGATATTAGTCTGGATTGTCTTTGACCAGTTTGACGTACCGCCCGAGGCAGTGCTTGCAATGGTGTTGGGCGCAGTGTCGATGGTCGGTGTGACTATAATCGTTGCCGCTGTGGGTGTGGGATTATGGATTATTGTGCGTAAGCTGACGGAGTCGGATGATTCACAGTAACATTACTCGACCTGTTCGAGGTCGATTTCTAGGGTCATTTGTTCTGCTATGGTATCAAGCGTTTCGCGCAGTCCGACCAGCTCGGTATCCTTGGAAACAGAGGCGAGCAGGCGTCCGCTGAATATCAGTTCAGCGCTCATGGGGGCACTGCTGACGGAACTCTCAAGTTCGATCACGTTGATATATTCTCCCGCCAGAACGCGGGCGATTTCCTGCACAATACCCGGCCGATCAGGACCTATAATAGAGAGTCTGATGTGACTGTCGGTCGTCTGTTGTTTCCGCCCTGCGATGGCTGTTACAGTCACGCTGATACATCCGGGATCCAGGTCGCCCAGGGCATGCTTTAGAGCATCAGAATTCTCTGTCGGCAGTGAGACAAGAATCAGGCCAGCAAATTTCCCCCCCAATTGGGACAGGCGGCTTTCCCACCAGTTGCCCCCATGCTGCTTGATTGCGGTGGATAATTGCTCAACCAGACCGGGCCGATCATCAGCAATGAAAGTTATGATATAAGAGGAATTCAACGGCTACTCTCCGCAATTTGCTTGTAGCAACCTATATTAGCGCGCAACCAGCCGCACCAAAAGGAGTGTGTCAACGGTGGCTACGTTTGTACGAGTGCCTCCTAAGCGCCTACCGAGGGAGGTGTTGCTGGCCTTGCTTGAGGAGTACACCAGTCGAGATGGCACGGATTATGGTATACGCGAACTCACCCAGAATGAGAAAGTTGCAGCATTGAATCGCCAACTAGACAGGGGTGATGTATACCTGCTCTACGATGCTGACAGCGAGGAGTGGGACCTACTGGCGAAAGAGCAGGCAGAAATGCTGCTCAACAGTTGATAGTATGGGGCCATGCGCCCCACTCCTGACCATGTGCTTGATGCCACGGGATTGATTTGCCCCGAGCCAGTGATGCTGCTGCACAGCCGAGTACGAGATATTGAAAAGGGTGACGTGTTGCACGTGATCGCCACAGACCCGTCCACGCAGCGTGATATTCCCAAATTCTGCACGTTCCTCGGCCACGAGCTGCTGGCCCATGATAAGGTGGGCGAGGAGTTCCACTTTCTGTTACGCAAGCAAGAGGCTCCAGGATGAGCTGCTCGCGAGTCAACCAAGGCGTATTTTGTGCCTTGCGCCTTGAGCGTGTCTTCAACGAGAACTTCGCCATGTCCTGGCGCACGCGCTTGCAAGGCGGCGCTGATGAACCCTTTTACCAGCCAACAACAGATACCTTGGTAGACCATATTCTTTATTACCGCCACGACTTTTTCGCAAGCGCGTTGCACGAGGTTGCACATTGGTGTATCGCAGGTGAGGAGCGCCGCTTGCAACCTGACTTTGGCTATTGGTATACGCCGGACGACCGCGATCAGCGCCAACAACGTGCCTTCGAGAAGGTCGAAAGTAAGCCACAGGCGCTTGAGTGGATCTTCTCCAGTGCATGCGGGTATCCCTTCCAACCCAGTGCAGACAATATCGACCTGGATGCCCGTGGGGTGCTCGACTACGAGCAATTTAGGCAGTGCGTTGCGCAAGAAGTGCGAGCCTGGCAATTACGGGGTTTGCCTCAACGAGCCGCTGTATTCTATTGGGCTCTGCGTCGCGAGTTTCGAAGTGTAGCCTCGTTATCAGAATGGCAGTTGGAACCAGGGCCGTTGCGGGGCGGCGCACCGCAGGAGTAGCAACCACCTTGACCCTGAAGATTGTCGCTGATGAAAATATTCCCGGGTTGCAAAGAGACCCTGATCATGGTGTCAAGCTGTCCAGGGTTGCGGGTCGGGGCATTCAGGCGGAGCATTTGACCGACGCGGACATCCTGTTGGTGCGATCCGTTACTCGTGTCGATCAGTCGCTTTTATCAGAATCCCCGGTGCGCTTCGTCGGCAGCGCCACGAGTGGGTTCGATCATATTGATCGGACCTATCTGCAGCGCCGTGGGATCGTATTTGCCCATGCGCCGGGTGCCAACGCCAACGCCGTGGTTGAATATGTGCTAACGGCAATTGCCGCTGTTGGAGATACACTTGAAGAACTACTGCACGGTGCGGCAGTAGGTATCATTGGCTACGGCCATGTCGGCAGTGCGCTGGCCGCGCGGCTGCACGACCTTGGTATTGATCACAAAGTATACGATCCCTGGCTTGATCCTGCAGTCGTTGGTTCGGCGGCCAGCCTGGACGATGTGCTTGACTGTTCAGTTGTTACTCTGCACCCCGAGCTAACGCATGCGAAACCCTGGCCCAGCTATCATCTGCTGGGAGCTGAAGAGCTTTCACAACTGCGCCCTAACACCTTACTGATCAATGCGAGTCGTGGTGCAATTATCGATAACCAGGCCTTACTG
>JABSPW010000136.1 GCA_013214285.1 Halioglobus sp.
TCTCTTCTAGGTTGAGACAAGTCGTTCCGGGAATCTTCCATAGAAACGCCACGGCGTCGAGTCGGAAAATCCTGACGCCTGCATCCAGATATTGACAGATTATCGATACGAATTGCTTGAGCACGGACGGGTTGCGGAAGTCCAGATCAATCTGGTCCGGACCGAACGTGCACCAGACGTGTCGTTCGCCCTCAAGCGCATCGACTTTACGCAAGAGTGGTGTGGTCCGTGGGCGCACGACAGAGCTAAGGTCCGCATCGGGATCGACGGTGAAAAAATATCCTTTACCCGGATGCCGATCTTTCAGAAAATTCTCAAACCAAGCGCTGCGGCTTGAGCAGTGGTTGATGACCAAGTCGGCCATAAGGTCGTAGTCTGCTGCAATTGCACGGATATCGTTCCAGTCGCCTAGTGCCTCGTTGACGCTGGAGTAATCAAGGACTGCGAAACCGTCGTCTGAGCTCCACGGATAAAATGGGAGTATATGCACGCCACTCAGTAAATTGTCGGTGTATTGATCTAGAAAGCGCTTCAGTGTGGCTAGCGGCTTTTCTTGCTCCATCTGCAACGTATCGCCGTAGGTTATGACAATTGCATCCGACTGGTCCCAGTGATTGATGTGTTGAAACGCATTATCGCAAGCTCGGTTAGTCGGCATGAGATCGATCAGAGTTTCTGCCAAGCCATCTAGGTCAGCATTGAGTGGGTTGTCATGGTAGATCGCTTCAATGTGGTGACGAACCCTGTCCAGCAAGTGCCTGTCTTGTTCTGTGTTTTTCGACACGTGAATCAGCCCTTGGAAAACTCAGCGTGGTCTGCTTCCACTGCATCTATCAGTTGCTCCAAAACATCTGGGACAGCGCTGATTACTCGCGACCAGCTGGGAATAAAAGGTCTTTCCATCGGACGGTCGAGGAAAATCTCTCCCGCCTTCATGATGTTTTGCGCGAACAGCTCTACAGCCTGTTCCTCTGCGTGAATATCCAAAGATAGGCCATTCATTACCGCATCATTATTGTAGGTTTCAATAAAATCCAATCCGATGCGGTAGTAGGTGGCTTTAAGAGAGCGGAAAGTTTCGATATTGAAGGTTACTCCGCGAGTTGCAAGTTTGCGAAAGAGTGCTGTAGAAATATCGATGGACATTTTTGAGAGACCACCACGGTCATCCTCTGCTGACAGTTGCTGATGCTTGTGGTCGTAGACATCGGCTATATCCACTTGGCAAAGACGATTGTTTGCATAATTGCGGTACATCTCGGATAGCACGCCTATTTCGAGACCCCAGTCACTGGGAATGAGAATGTCATTCAGTACATCGCGTCGGAAAGAGAACTCCCCCGCTAACGGGTAGCGGAAGCTGTCCATGTACTCCAGGTATTCCATATCACTCAGTGTTTTTTTCAGTGCTCGTAGTAACGGGGTGACCAGTAATCGACTGACCCGGCCATTAATCTTGCCGTCGGCTATCCGGGCGTAGTAACCCTTACAAAACTCGTAGTTGAAGCGTGGGTTAGCCACGGGATAGATCAGTCTTGCAAGGAGTGAGCGGTGATAAGTCAGGATGTCGCAGTCGTGCAGAGCCACTGCTTCTGAACGATTAGTTGCCAAGGCATAGCCCATGCAGTACCAGACATTGCGCCCCTTGCCCCTCTCTTTAGGCGCCACGCCCTGTTGCTGCAAAATTGCGTCCAACGCCTGCAATCGGGGCCCGTCCTGCCACAATATTCGGTGGTGCTGCGGCAAGCGCGCGAAAAATTCCAAAGCGCCACGAAATTGTTCTTCATCGGCTCTATCCAGGCCAATCACAATCTCAGAAAGATAAGGGACATTTACCAGCTCTTTAATGATCTGTGGAAGTGCGAAGCCCTCCAATTCTGAGTAGAGCGAAGGCAGAATCAGAGCCATCGGCCGGCGTTGGGAAAACTGTTGCAGCTCCTTTTCTAGATCCTTCAGAGGCCGATGACCCAGGTTATGCAGGGTTGTGATAATGCCATTTTGATAGAAGTCGCCCATGGTGATACACCCTCAAATCACTATTCCATGCCGCTGTAGCCAGCGAGAAACGCCCTCGGTCCAGCCCGCCGGAGCATACTTTTCACTGTGCAAAACGTCTCGATTCTTATGAAGCGTGGGATAATCGTGGACCGGTGATCGAATCAATAAGGCTGTTCGGGCCACCTCCAGCATAGGACGATCGTTGTCGCTATCACCGACAGCCAATTCTTCTATGCATTCCCCGGGGTACCGTTGCCGATATATGTTGAGCAGCCAGGCCATTGCCCGCCCCTTGTCGCAGTCTCCCGTCACAGTAAGGAAGCGTCCGCCTCTGGTTACCGTCGCACCGCTTTCGCGCAAGCGTTGAGCAAATTGTCGCTCGCCACGCGGTGTGCCCATCCATTGCACTGGCTCGCTGTAGCCTCTGGCCCCCGCCGCTTCTGCTTGCTGTTCGGTAAGACCTGTCATTTCGACAATACCTGCTGTGCCGGCGGTGTGGAAGGACAGAAATTGGCCGGCAAACTCCTTACGCAGATCTGCCAGTGCCGTCAGCCAACGCTCGCGGCGCGGCGCCATTTCGTGTACCCGATATTGTCCCTGGAGGGTAGTCTTTTCCGCGTTATCGGTAAAATAGTCCCGCGGAATACATACTGCAGCCCCGTTCTCGATAATGAAAGGGTGTTTGTTGTGGAGAACATCGCGCAGTGCCAGCATTTCTGCCTTGGTCTTGCTGGATGCGAGTATCAGGGGTATGCCAAGGTGTTCCAGTGCGTCAATTAGTGGCAGTGCGGCTTCGTAAGAATAACTAAAGTGGTCCAATAGTGAGCCATCGAGATCACTGAACACCATAAGCTTTCGGTTGTTCGCGTTCATGCGGTGACAATCCTGCTAGCGCGTTGCTGGTAGTCGACAATTCGGCGGTTGTCGTCCAGCGTGTAAAGATGGTTCACTTGTTTAGGTAATTCTGCAAGACACCGACGGGTCAGTCGCTCGTAATGTTGGATAAATCGGTGCAGTGCGGCGTCTCCCATCAATTTGGCTGCCTGCGATGCTGGCAGCGTCGCTGCCAGCTTGCGCTCTTGCTCACGACGCCATTGAAACACGCGGTCAAATGAGGGCGCACATAGCATTATCCATTGGTCGATTGCCGCGTACAGGGGCATATAGTCGCGCAACAGTGCAGCGTTGACGTAGCCACGCCATCGCCCGTTGCTGTCTTCTTGTCGCTCCAGGGAATTAATCGGTGTCGCGAGCGCATCCGGCGATTCGGCAGTGACGCCAAGGCACCAGCCCTCGAGAAATATAAGGTGAACTGACCCGGTAATAGCCTGCCACCGAGAGCGAGAATGCCGGTCATCTGCCGCTTTATTGAACCTTGGGATAGCGATAGGCTCGACGCCTGACCGGCGCAGTAGGGCGTGCAAGCTCTTGCGTAGCAAGGCCACGTCGTGTGTTCCCGGGACTCCGCGCGTGGCGAGTAAGGGGTGAGTAGAAGACGCCAGGCTTTGTCGTTGCGCGAATGTCAGATAAAAATCATCCAATGACAGGGCAACCGCGTTCAGCGCATGATTTGCCTTCAGGCCTGCACAAAGATAGTCGCAGAGCGTGCTCTTGCCGGAGCCCTGGCAGCCGTTCACGCCTATCAGCAGTGTGCGTTTTGCAGCACGCTGGCATCTAGCGAGGGCTTCAGCCAGCGGTTCGAATCGGGCATGGGCTGTGTCCAGATAGGTGGCATCCAGCTGATGTCGCTCAAGCACCTCGGTCTGCCAACTCTCACGCAAGGAGATCTCCCCAAACAGATGGCCTGCGGTTGGAAAGCCTAGTCGCCTTCAAATTCGGTTTGGCAGTACACTTCAACTCCGGCCTCTTCAATTCTCTTGCTGCCGCCAATGTCCGGCAAGTCGATCACGGCTGCGAAGCCGACAATATCGCCGCCCAGTTTCCTCACCAAGTTGATAGCCGCTATCGCGGTGCCGCCTGTTGCAATCAAGTCGTCGATAATCAGCACCTTTTGATCCTGCTTGATGGCATCCTTATGAATCTCCAGCGTATCCGTGCCGTATTCAAGCGCATATTCTTCCGCGACGGTTTCCGCTGGCAATTTACCTTTCTTGCGCACGGGTATGAGGCCTTTCTGAAGTAGATAAGCCACCGCGGCGCCAAAAATGAAGCCGCGGGAATCAATGCCGACTACCAAGTCAAAGTCAGCATGTTGATAGTATTGTACAAAGTCATCCACGCACAGGCGCAGGCCCAGGGGGTCGCCAATGAGGGAGGTAACGTCCCGGAACATAATGCCTTTTTTGGGGAAATCCGGAACGGTTCGAATTCGGCTTTTGATTGCCATGTTTAATCTCCTAGGTCGAGCTTTGGAATGGTGTTGACCAGTAGTTGGGTGACCTTGCCCACGTTGGCCTTGAATACCTCCAAAATCTCTTCCCATGAGACAGGCGCTTCATCTTCCTTCCAGCAGTCGTAGTCGGTAGACATAGCGACTGCACCATAGCGAATGCCTGCTTCGTTAGCCAGGATACACTCCGGTGCAATGCTCATGTTGATAACATCGGCACCCCAGGCGCGGAACATACGTGACTCGGCGCGCGTTGAAAACCGGTTACCCTCAATCGTGATTACGGTACCGCGCGTGTGGTGCTTTATCCCAAACTGCGCGGCGGTTTTGATGATAGCTTGTCGTATGCCTTCATCGAAAGGGTCTGGCATCGGCGTATGATGGCCGCCGTCCGGGAATACGTCATCAAAACTCACTTGCCGTAGCCGAGTAAAGTCGATGAACTGATCTAGTATGACAAAGTCGCCCCGCCCGATCTCTAGTTGCAGGCTACCACAGGCCGTCGTGGCGAGCAGATGGGTACAACCAACTGCTCTCAACGCGGCAATGTTGGCGCGATTGTTGACATGCGTGGGGGGTATGGTGTGGTTGCGACCGTGGCGCGCGATCAATGCAACTGCAACGCCCTCGACCGCACCCACTTTTAGCGGCGAGGACGGTTTGCCGTAGGCGGTCTCGATGTCACGGTCCTCGGCATCTGTCAGGATATCCGGATCATCCAGACCACTGCCGCCGATAATGCCCACCTTTACCATCTGTACTCCACTTAGTCGTATCCATTTACCTGTGCATCGAATTATAGAGAGACTTGCACGAACTGCTACCCTGATTGCCGAATTGCTAGGGGCAGCCGTCGAGCGCTGTTACTGGCCCGCCGATGAGTGCCTGCGCCGCCTCGCGGAAGCTGTGGTTAGACACCGTGCGGCTTCCCGCGAGTACGGTGCGCACCAGGTTGTCTATTGAAGCCTGGTTATTGGTTTTGCGTCGGATTTCCTGGTCGAGGGCACGCATAACCCCCACTGCTGCCGCAGTGCGTTTTCCCTGCGAGCGGTCTGTAGCAGCACAAGGGTAGCCCGCGCTCCATTTTTCCAGCATATTAAACGCCATGTCGTAGCGATTTTTAGAAATACCGCCAGAGCGGTACAGTAGCTCGACGCTGTAGTACTCAGCGATACCTTCCACGATCCAGTCAGCGCCGCTCTTGGCCCGCATGCGACTGGCGACGTGAACCAGCTCATGCAATAGAGTGCTGGTGCGGTTACCACTGACCAGCGGGCGATCGGGGTGGACGTATAGGGAGGATCTGCCTGACAAGCCCCCGCGCCACATGTCTTGTGTGCCGCTAACGATTAGCAGGCGCGACGGGAGTTCGGGGAATACCTCCAGCAGCGAGGGTACTGTCCAGTTCAGAAAGCTGAGTATGTCGTTGGCCCGAAGGTGGGTGCCCATAGGGCTGGCCACACTGACGTTGTGACCACTGCTATTGTCGCGACGGATGGCGAGCTTACCAGCCATCGCCCACCCCCGCGGTTGATCAAAGAGCCGTTCTGGGTTATTGATCGCAAATGCCCTGTCCGCGCCGGAGCCGTAGGGTGTTTCAATGCGCCATCCTTGCGGGGCGGAGAGCACCAGTTGTGCATCGGCATGGGCGCTTTTCAGGGCCCGGGTGGTCGCCGCGGGGAACAGGTGGTCCAGTTTGAAAAGTGCCCAGTGTTGAGTGATCTGCGCGTCCATTTCACCATTGTCACGACGATGCGCTATTACGGCATCGTAATTCAGGGTACTGCCAGACGCCCCCGGTTGCCAGCTGACCTTGTCGCCCTGGATAGCTAACGGCGCGTCGGAACGTATATTCATGAAATGCGTTGGCGGCATGCGAAAGTTTACTTCGCGGACCAGATGGCTATCCTGATCGAGCGCAATGCTGATCTGGGCCAGGCCCGATGTGGGGTCGAGGTAGGCGCGGTGGGTGATGCGGTAAATCAGCTCCGTATTAACAGCCTTCTTTTGCGCGTCGGCAATGGTAGACCCAGCGCACAAGATCAGACACCAGCATAGCATCGCAAATTTCTCGCTCTGCCCCTTTGTCCGCGATGTCCCTATAATCAATGCCTCTGCTCCTCGGGGCCCCTCGCGAAGGCGCCTGCCTTGGCAGGGTCGGGCCCGATCAATTGCATACTAGCATCCCGGTTTGCTGGCGCGCAGCTGCAAGCCGCATATCGACGCGGCGCAATTGCGAGGCTAAAGTAACCTGACGCAAACGGAGAGAGTGACGCAATATGGGTGAGCGTGAACAATTTGCTGCCATACCCTTCTCGGTAGCCTGCCTTGGGATAGGTACCTTTGCCAGCATGGACGCAGTCATGAAAGGCCTCTCCATTGCCTTAGGCGCCTATAATGCCATGCTGTGGCGCACTGGGGTTGCGCTCGTCATTGCGACTGTATTGTTCTTGGCGGCGCGGACAGCGTGGCCTTCGCCTTCCATCCTACGCCTGCATGTTTGGCGAGGTGCGGTGACATCGTTGATGGCCTTCCTGTTTTTTTGGGGTCTGGCTCATGTGCCGCTCGCCGAGGCGATCGCCCTATCATTTATCGCGCCTTTGATCGCTCTTTATCTCGCGGCGGTAATGCTGAAGGAACGGGTCGGGGAAATGGCAATCCTGGCTTCGGTGATCGGGTTTACTGGTGCACTGGTCATTGTTGGCGCGCAATTGGGTGGTGATTATAGTGATGAAGTGGGCAAGGGCATTGCAGCGATCCTGTTGTCGGCGCTACTTTATGCTTACAATCTGATTTTGCAAAGGCGCCAGGCACTGGTTGCCAGCCCAGTGGAAATTGTCTTTTTCCAATGCGCAACCATGGTGGCGATATATCTGCTGTTTGCCCCGTTTCTGGCGGTAATGCCGCCGGAGGATCAGCTGCCTGATCTGGTTGCTGCTGCGGTGCTCGGTTTGACATCCCTGTTGTTGCTGTCCTGGGCCTACCGCCGGGCGGAAGCGCGCATACTGATCCCCGTGGAATACACAGCGTTTATCTGGGCTGCTTTGCTGGGCTGGGTATTTTTTGACGAGCAAGTCACCTGGCCGACTCTGGTAGGTACAGCATTGATCGTGGTGGGTTGCTTGTTGGCAACGCGACAGCAGCCTGAGCGTGCTGAACATGCGGAGACCACTGCGGTATAGGGAGGTGGGTGTGAAAAGGCATGCGCGGCGGGTGGTGGTCGGTGTACTCCTGCTTTTATTGCACATATCGGCGCTTGCCGAGGACTGGGAATTGGTCTTTGCGGTAGACGAAGTGCGTGTGGAGCGGCGCAATTATCGCGGTTCAGCCCTGGATGAAATCCGCGGACGTGTGGTGCTGCAGGCTTCACTCAACGCGGTCATGGCATTATTGAAAGATGATGACTTCAATGACCAGTGGGTGTACCGCAGTGGCGGGGCGAGGGTGCTGCAGGACTTCGGCTATTCACAAGCGTATGTTTACGGCATCGTCGATGCGCCTTTCCCCATGACCGACAGGGATACGGTAGTCCGCTTTGATTATCGACAGGACGCCGAGACGCAGGAAATCACCATTGATATCACCAATTTTCCTGACTTTATTCCGGCTGTAGAGGGCTACACGCGGGTACCCGACTTTGGTGGATTCTGGAAGCTGCGTCCACTGGATGACGACCGTGTGGAGGTGATCTATCAGGTCTACGGTAATCCGGGTGGTTGGATTCCTGTATGGCTGGCTAATCGCGCCGCGCAGGTGTCCGTGCAGCACACCCTGCTCAAGATGCAGGATGTGGTCGGTCGTTTCGAGGGCGTGCAATCGGAGTATGTCAACGAGCGCGCAGGTGCCAGGTGATGGAGATAGCGGGTATGGCGTGCAGGGACTATTGATGGGTTTCTGGTTGTGCAATCGCGTGCCGGCGACTTTCATCGGTGTTCTCTTGCTGACTGCCTGTGCATCCCAAACGTCGGTGCCAGACACCATGCTGCCCACGTCAGTAGAGTCCCGCACGGTGGCCTTGTTGGGTGCCACCGGCATGGTTGGCGGCTACCTACTGCAAGAGGCTTTGGCGCGCGGTCATCGGGTGCGTGCGCTGGCGCGAAATCCGGCAAAATTGTCCGTGTACGGCGACCGCGTCGACATTGTGCAGGGCGATGCGCGAGATGCTGCTGTGGTGCAAAAGCTTATTAGGGGGAGTGATGTTGTTATTACCGCACTGGGACCTGTGCGGGCTGATGGTGATGCTGCGCGATCAATCAGTACCGATGCGACAGCAAATGTCTTACGGGCGATGGGGCTTGCCGGCGTTTCGCGTTATCTGGTGGTATCTGGCGCTGCGGTAGAGATGTCGCAGGATGACCGCAAGCTGCTGGGCTGGTGGGTTCGGTTTCTGGTGCAGGTGGGCCTGCGGGAGACCCTGCGCGATAAACAGGCCGAATATGCATTACTGTTAGCCAGCCCTGTGGACTGGACCCTGGTGCGGTGTCCCCTGATCGATCCAGCGCCTTATCGTTACCCACCGCTTGTCTCCCTAGAGACGCCCCCTGCTTTCCGGCTGCGCGCTGGTGAGCTTGCCCGCTTTGTGATCGGCCAGATAGAACGTGATGAGTTTGTGCGCCAGGGACCTTTCTTGGGCAGTCGCCCGCTGCACTGAGTGTGTGTCAGAGTGCGGGCAATCGATTATGCGTCTTTGTCAAGTCAGTCGCGTCCACGAGCACGGCAGTGAAGGGGTAGTCGCTGGTTAGTATGGCCAGCAACTGACTGGCGCTGCTTGTGAAAGTCGCGTTGTCGGTAAAGTCGAGGAACGCGATAGACGGTGCGGCGAGGGCATTCGATAAGACAGCGGTAGAATGTACCTGTACCGGGATGGTAATCGTCTTTGTTTTGGGTTTCACATCCAATGACTTGAGCAAACGCCGGATATTCATTTCAGCTGCAGCGGCTCTGGTCTCATCCGGCAAAAGGTCTCCAATGGATAGGCTGGGCCCTGCCTCGATAGGGAGTCCCAGTTTGATGTCTCCGATGAAAAATTGTACGACTTTGCCCTGTTCGTAGAGGAATTCACCGTTCTTCCCGGTGGTGCCTGTGATAGCGCCTGATACTTAGCCCAGTCCCTCAACCGCCGGATTACCAAACTGTCCGGCGACGATCATCAGTCCGCTATCTTCCTTTTCCTGGTCCCGGTCGGGCTCGTCGGAGGTGCCTGAGCTCCAGAAAACGGTGCAACTGCTGCCAACCGAGAAGGGCAGGGCGACCAATGTAAAGACGAGTAGAA
>JABSPW010000011.1 GCA_013214285.1 Halioglobus sp.
ATACATGTTGATGCATGAACACACTGTGCAAGACGAACGGCTCATCTGAGGTAATCCCCATATCGCCAGCCCCAGAGAAATCCATCATGTACCCAAAGTGCGCCGTATGCTGATGAGTCACATTGGGATCTCCCGCAGGGATCGGCATGCCACCCGCGGGGTACCATCCCACATCAAGAAAGAAGAGGGTGACCGCCTCCCTGTCCACCTCATCAACATACCTAATATCGAGGCTAGACTGGTCCGGCAGCGGCTCGGTATTTACCGTGTTGTAGTGCATCTGCATCACGATTTTTGACCCTGGATCCACTCGCACACCAGTGCCGTCGGGCAGGGCACCGGGACTGATGCCGGGGGCCCAAACCGTCAGCGTCCGCGGCGGCACTAACCCCCCCTCAGGGGAGGGTGCGCCCCAACAGGGAAAACCCGGCTTTCCATCGGCACCATCTGCCGCCTCTATAGGGCCCAGTTTGTCCGGGTCAACCACCACCGCAAAAACGTGGTGCACCTCCGCTTTGACACCGGGAACGAGGTTGACCGCGTTGACATATACCGTGCGGTCAAGAGGCCAATCAATCACGAGGCAGCGGTACTCATCCGGGCGCTCGGTCGGCGTGTAGGGCTCATTGAGACGAACGGTCAGATTGTAGTCGATGGATTTTTGGTTTTTATCCTTGGGCACAAAATCGTGCGGGTCTCCTTCAGGTGCTCCACCCGCCAACCAAGACAGCAATACAGCGCGCTCTTCATCACTCAGCGAACGCTTGTTCTTGATCGGAAAATAGTTGTCGGTAGGCGGCCAGGGTGGCATAGCGCCAGTTGTCACCTGATGCGCGATGGCCGCACGTACGGAAAACACGCTCTCAAAATCAGTCAGGCTGAAAGGGGCAATCTCGCCTGGACGATGACAATTAGCGCAGCGTGTATCGATGATAGTTTTCGCGTCGGCATAGTACGTGTACGGCGTCGCCCGCGCCACACTTGATGCATTACCCTCAGGCGCTCCAGCCTCAAGCCACTGCATCAGCAGCGCTTTCTCAGGATTAGTCAAAGGCGCAAAACCGGGCACCGGCATGGATCCAGCTTCAAGCACATAAGCAATCGCCGAACGTTTCGACTCAACCCGCGAGTAACCTTCCAGCGAAAAGGGGGACTGACTACCCTCTCGATGACAGGTGACACAGCGCGAATCAATAATCGACTTGGTGTGCTGGTGATAGTTCAGAGACGCTGCAGGTTCGAGCACCTGCGTACCAAGTGTCTCTCCTCCCGCAGACGAGCCAGAGCTGCCGCCGCCACCGCAGGCGGCAAGGAATGGGATGAGAAGTAAAACACCGAGACGGCGACCCTGGGACAGCACCATTGCAAACATGATGGACTCCAAGACAAGACCAGCGCATTTCCTGGCATTGCACACTATCCCTGTGCGTTATTATCAGTGGGCTCCATGTAACCATGGGTTTACGAATCAGGCAACTACCCGATGCGTTTTGTTGGCCAAAACGCCGCAACAGGCGACAAACCACACCAAAAACAAACTACGCCACCCTGAATCCCCCACTGCCTCAAGGCCGCAGGAATATGTCACGCGTTCGGTTCTATGCACCACGCTGTACGCTAAAGTACATTTATTTGTTTCACACTGTCATTGTCGCCCGCCCGCCCGAGGCACAGACTTTGCCACGGCTTTCAGGCCCCATCGACACGGGAAGAACCGCTTTCTATGAACACGCAGACTCTGGATACGGCCAGTCTTGGCGACTACCTGGAACGGGAAATACCCGGCCTCAAGAGCCCAGTTACCGCGGAAAAATTCGCCGGGGGCCAATCCAACCCAACTTTCAAGATTACTGATGCGAACGGTCAACCCTATGTCCTGCGCCGCAAACCAGCCGGCGAGCTGCTCAAATCAGCACACGCGGTAGACCGGGAGTTCCGCGTCATCAGCGCACTGCGTAATACCGAAGTGCCTGTGCCGGACGCATACACTTTATGCGCGGACGATGCCGTTATCGGCTCAATGTTCTATGTAATGGAGTATAAGGAGGGGCGAATCCTGTGGGACCCACGCATACCCGAAGCAAAAAGCAACAGCGAAAGAGCCGCCATCTATGACGCAATGAATAAGACCATGGCTGCATTGCACTCCGTTGATGTCGATGCGCTTGGTCTTACCGATTTCGGCCGTCCCGGCAATTATTTCGAGCGTCAACTCAGTCGCTGGAGCAAGCAATACCGATTGTCAGAAACTGAGCACATTGCCAACATGGAAACCCTGATGACGTGGTTGGCTGAAAGCATGCCAAAGGACGATGGCACCGTCCGTCTGGTGCACGGTGACTACCGCTTAGACAACATGATGTTTCATCCCACCGAGCCTAGAGTCATCGCGCTATTGGACTGGGAATTGTCCACTCTGGGGCACCCCCTGGCAGACCTGGCCAACCAATGCATGGCCTGGATGCTACCCGATAGCGGTCGTATTGCAGGCCTTGCCGGCATAGACCGTGGCCCGTTAGGTATCCCCTCGAACGAGGAGTACGTTGCCACGTACTGCGAACGCACTGGACGCAAACAAATCGAAAACTGGAATTTCTACCTCGTGTTCTCTCTATTTCGCCTTGCAGCTATTATTCAGGGTATCGTCAAACGAGCCCAGATTGGCACCGCATCCAGCTCCGACGCCCACGCCAACGCGGAAGGTGTTATCGGACTGGCAAGTCTGGCAGCGACACTCATTGATGACTGAGTTTAAAGCCGCGGCGGGCCACTGATTTTTGCAACCCCTAAAAAGGAAACACTCCTATGAGCGATGAAGTACTGGTTGATGTAGCCGACGGCATCATGATCGTCACCTTGAACCGCCCGAAGGCAAAAAATGCAGCGAATAAAGCGCTGGCGGAGGGCGTCGCTGCGGCCATGGACGAATTGGACCGCAACGACGCCATTCAGGTGGCCATTCTTACGGGTGCTGGTGGCACCTTCTGTGCGGGTATGGACCTCAAAGCGTTTGTCTCTGGCGAAACACCCCACATTGAAGGACGCGGATTTGCAGGACTGACCGAAAAGGGGCCGCGTAAGCCACTAATCGCGGCTGTCGAGGGCTACGCTTTGGCTGGCGGCCTGGAACTAGCGATTTCCTGTGACCTGATCGTCACGGCGGACAATGCCAAATTCGGTATTCCCGAAGCGAAACGCGGCCTGGCCGCTGCTGCCGGAGGACTGATCAAACTGCCGCGTCAGATTCCTCCTCGCATTGCCATGGAGCTCGCCCTGACCGGTGAGTTCATTGACGCCGCGCGTGCTGCAGAATTGGGCCTAGTCAACCGAGTAGTTGCAGCGGGAACAGCTCTGGACGGCGCACGGGAGCTCGCTGCCAAAATCGTTGCTAATGGCCCTCTGGCAGTAGCGGTGAGCAAACAGGTTATTCTCGAATCAGCGGACTGGCGTGCAGACAATATGTGGAAAAACCAGGGCAAACTGGTTACCCCGGTCTTTGGCAGCGAGGACGCTATTGAGGGGGCCACCGCTTTCGCAGAAAAGCGCGCACCAAACTGGAAAGGCAAGTAAGAGAGGAGTCACACCATGTCAGAAGCCTGGATTATTGATCACTGCCGCACCCCACGAGGCATTGGCAAGAAAGGCAAGGGGTCGTTAGCTGATCAGCACCCGCAGCATCTGGGAGCCACGGTTCTCAGGGCTATTGCCGAGCGCAACGATCTCGATACGTCAGAGGTCGGCGATGTCATCTTCGGCACCAGCTCTCAGCGCGGTCGTCAGAGCGGTGATTTAGCACGAATGGCAGCGCTGGAAGCGGGTTACGATATGCGATCCAGTGGTATGACACTGGATCGCTTCTGCGGCTCCGGTATCACTTCAGTTAACCTGGCAGCAATGAATATTATGTCCGGCAGCGAGGATCTCGTAATCGGCGGCGGCGCTGAAATGATGTCTACCTTCGGTGAAGAAGGCGCGCCCATGAGCCCTTTCCTCGACAACGGCAACGAGGCACTGCGGGCAATTCATCCGCAGCCTCACCAGGGGGTATGCGCCGACGCCATCGCCACCCTCGAGGGCATTGAACGGCAAGCACTCGATACACTGGCCTACGCTTCACAACAAAAAGCCAAGAACGCCATCGACAATGGTTACTTCGACAAGAGTCTGATAGCGGTGCACTCCACCGACGGCACCCTGGCCCTGGACAAAGAAGAGTTTCCGAGGCCCCAAACTACGCTGGAAGGTTTGGCGGAACTGCAACCCTCCTTTGCGGCACTGGCGGATTACCCACTGGACGAGACAGGGCTCACTTACCGCACCATGGTGCAGCAGAAATATCCCGACCTCACTATCAACCACGTACACCATGCGGGCAACTCATCGGGCGTTGTCGACGGCGCTGGCGCCGTGCTGTTATCCTCGCCCGAATACGCCAAGGCCAACGGGCTCAAGCCGCGGGCTCGAATAAAAGCAATGTGCAATATGGGCGACTGCCCGACCTTGATGCTGAACGCCCCCGTTCCCGCCGCCAGAAGAGTACTGGAAAAGGCTGGCATGGCCCTCGATGATATCGACCTGTTCGAAGTCAACGAGGCCTTTGCCGTTGTCACCGAAAAGTTTATCCGGGACCTGGATCTGGACCGCGACAAAATCAATGTCAATGGCGGCGCCATGGCGCTGGGCCATCCGATCGGCGCCACCGGCTCATTGCTGATTGGCACGCTGTTGGATGAACTGGAGCGCCGCGACAAGGTCACTGGCCTCGTGACCATGTGTGCAGCAGGCGGCATGGCGCCTGCCATCATCATCGAGCGCTGCTGAAACATTCAGGTGATGAGCTGCGCCAGAGCCTACTCGGGCTCTGGCGCAGCACTACTTGCTGATGGCGACACACAGCGATCTGAACTCCTCTGCCGTTAGCGTTTTCCGCGGCCACGCCTCTGTCAGTTGCAAGCACGGCATAACGCCTATACCCAACCACTGAGACAATCATGTTTGAATTTAGCGAGAAGTCCCGCGCGTACCAGGAAAAGCTCACAGCCTTCATGGATGAACATATTTATCCCCGCGAGAAGGAGTATGAGCAGCAACTGCACAGAGCCGAAAACCGCTTCGCCTACCTGCCCATTATGGAAGAACTCAAAACCAAATCTAAGGCCGCAGGCTTATGGAACCTGTTTATACCCACTTCGCTGTCAGAGTTCAGTGATCACGGAGGATTGAGCAACCTGGAGTACGCGCCAATGGCGGAAATTATGGGCCGCGTGCTGTGGTCCCCAGAGGTTTTTAATTGCAACGCGCCAGATACAGGTAATATGGAAGTGTTCATGAAGTATGCCAACCGGGCGCAGCAAGCGCAGTGGCTGCAACCCTTGCTCAATGGCGACATTCGCTCTTCCTACGCGATGACAGAACCACAAGTCGCCTCTTCCGATGCCACCAACATCGAGCTGAGTATAGTGCAAGAAGGCAACGAGTGGGTTCTCAACGGGCGGAAATGGTTCATTACCAATGCCATGTATGAACGCACGAAAATTTTCATCGTAATGGGCAAGTCAGACCCCAGCAACCCCAACCGCCACAAACAGCAGACTCAAGTGTTGGTACCAAAAGACACGCCCGGTCTTGAAGTGATTCGACCCCTCACCACACTGGGCTACGATGATGCCCCCATCGGACATGCGGAATTGCTGTTCGACAATGCCCGCGTACCCCTGGAAAACGTTCTGCTTGGCGAGGGACGCGGTTTCGAGATTGCACAAGGCCGCCTAGGCCCGGGCAGAATACACCACTGCATGCGCCTCATAGGCTCTGCCCAACGCGCACTGGAGTTTGCCTGCCGTCGCGTGAACCAACGCATGACATTCGGCCGGCCACTCAGCCAGCACCAGTCCGTACGCGAGGATATTGCGAGGAGTTTTTCCGAAATCGAAATGATGCGACTGCTGGTGCTGAAGACTTGTCAGCGCATGGACGAGGTGGGGCCGAAGGAGGCAATGGATCTGATTGCCGCCAGCAAAACCAGTGTGCCTTTGATGGCTCAGCAGGTGATCGATCGCTGCATGCAATTGCATGGCGCCGGCGGTCTCACTGCCGATTATCCCATGGCTGAGGCCTTTAACTACGCCCGCTGGTGCCGACAGGCGGACGGTCCCGATCAGGTGCACCTGATGGCGCTGGGGAAACAGGTCATCACCCGTTACGGCGATGCGTGAGCGGGTACCGGCTCAGACCAGGCGTCCTGAAGATATTGTTTGAGAACGTCCGCCACAATGCGATGGCCCTTGTTGTTCCAGTGGGCGGTATCCGCCGCGCGCGTAGTGCCACCACGCTTTTCAACAATACTCAGGGCGCGACCGGTCCCATCAATAAATGAGATACCGGCCTCTTTTACAATACGCTTGAAATTCGGATGATACGGGCGGCCCCAATCTGAAGAGAAAGCATACACCTCAGTCGAGTCTGGCAATCGTTGCCGCAACTTTCTAAGCACCTTCCCGGCAGTCTCGTAAGACTCCCGAAAGAGATCATTATCCATACCCTCTTTCCGAATCACCCGCTCAACTGACGACTCAGGGTCAACATTGAGCAAGTCAATCTTCTTTATGATGGTGTATAGGGAGCGCGAATACTTTGCGGCGAAGTTGCGCAGTCCTGGCATGTCAGCAGCTGTTTCGTAAACGACTTCTCCATCTACAAGGTAGGGTCGACGCAACCCCATACGGTTTAGAGTACTGCGACGCTCCAAAGCCGGATGGTTATTAATCACGTCGTTCGGACAGAGCTGGAGAACCACCACATCCGGTGCAATCTCATCGACATATTTATCGAGCACCATATACTCTTGCAGGGTCCCGTAACCTTCTACTCCGTAGGCAAACACCTCGATACCAAGCTCACTGCCCAGCAGGCCATAGTATGTGTTGTCATCGGAAACATGCATCGCCTGGGTGAAAGAATCACCGAGGAAGAGTACTTTTCTTCTCTCCTTTATCTCAGGGTCACCGTAAAGCCGAAACCCTTCGCCGTCCGTGCTTATGTTCGCGTCATATGGGTTACCGCCCGCGTCCAAAAGCTCACCATCGAAGGCGTAATGTGACGTTGGCACCCACCCCAGTTCGTGATCTAACGAAATAATAGTGCCCAGCTTTTCATCATTGACATGTGCCTGATAGGCATACCAAGCGCGTGTTGCAACCTCGGCGCAAACCGATAACAAAACCAACGCAATAACGACCGAAAGGAAGCCCAGAATTACACTTTTCATCTTCTATCCTAATCTGACGCCACCTCATAATAACAAAACTCTCACGCCGCCCACCATAATCGGGCTCACTGTCACAACTGGCTTGAATTCGTTAGACTGGCAGCATGGATCTCACCGCCCTCGCACTACCTGTCTTTGCGCTGCTTATGCTGACGGAAGCCACCGTAACCGTGCTGCGCGGCCAAGAGGCCTACACGTGGCGAGATTTCGGCGGTTCCATGTCTCAGCTGAGCATGAACATTGTGGTGAAACTGGCTACTCAGGGGCTGGTGATCCTGCTGTATTTTTTTCTGTACCAGTTTCGTCTTTTCGATATCGGCTCTGGCCCCTTGCAATGGGTGTTCACCCTGGTAGTACTGGATTTTTTCTTCTATTGGTATCATCGGTCGTCGCACCGCTGTCGCTTCCTGTGGTGCGCTCATGTGGTGCACCACTCCAGCCAGCACATGAATTTCGGCACTGCGCTGCGTCAGTCCCCTACCGGGCCACTAACAATCGTCTTGTTCTATTGGCCGCTACCACTGCTGGGCTTCCATCCATTGATTATGGCAAGCGCCGGTGCTGTAGCCACCATCTACGGTTTCTGGACCCATACGGAAACAATCGGCAAATTGTGGCGGCCCATAGAATGGCTATTTGTTACGCCATCCCATCACCGGGCACACCACGGCTCAAACCCCGAGTACATCGACAAGAACTATGCCAATTTATTCATAATCTGGGACCGGCTGTTTGGCACCTTCGAACCAGAGGTAGCACCTATACGCTACGGGCTGATCAAAAACATCGACACCTACAATCCAATCAAGATCGGTTTTCAAGAGTGGTATCGTCTGTTTAGTGAGACCACCAGAGCGCGGTCTTTTCAGGAAGCCTTCAAGCTATGGACCAACCCGCCTGGCTGGAAACCCGGAAGAGACCGCAATTACTCCGTTGCCGCGTCACAATTCCCAGCCAATTAAGCGGCCCGACGAGATCCACCGCCGTCGTCTTTCAGTTTTTTACCAGAGACAGACTTGCGTTTAGCTGGACTTTTTTTGCGGGCCTTCGGCTTTCTGTTAGACGTGTCTTTCTTCTCTTCACCAACACGCACATCGCGCTCGCGCAGCGCCTCGCGGTCAGCGCGCGTCGCAGCAGGACGCCGCCTCGACATGCGCGGGCGCTCATATGAGGACTCTTTAGGCCGCAAATCTCCATGCTCAAAGCGCCGCAGGATTTCCTCCATAGTGCGGCTGATCTGCGTACAGGTGCGAATGGCCTCGACTACCGGATAAGTCGACCTTCGACCGCCCTCCATCAGATCAATAAGATCTTTCTCAGACAGATGAGAGAGTAGCTTTGCAGGATTGTACCAATTAAAGTTCGGTACGATATTAATATCGCCGCTGTACTCCTGATCCATTAGCGCGTGGATGCTATTCATTAGTAAATTGAACCGAGGCCAGCTTTCTCCGCGCGTCTGTACCATGTCACGGTAAAAATTCAGCACTTCGCGGCCGACACCAACACCCAGCGCGCCGAGGGCTGTCCCCAACGCACTGCGCTCACCGTCGTTTTTCAAAAAGGGGATTGCAATCGGGTTGACCATACTGACTATGAAGTGGTTAGTGCTGTACAGACGCTGCAAACGCTTCGCCGGTAAATCATCCGCAATCGAACCATCTACCCATTTGCGTGTGGGTAAATAGGGCTGCGCCTCACCGTGCTGATTCTTCGCCATCAACGTCACCGGCGGGAATACCCCCGGCACCGCACAGGAAGCCATGACCGCGGATCGGATAAATACATTTGGCGATGTGATCGCATTTAGCAGCCTGGATCGCTGATGCACCTCGGCCGGTGCCACAGATACACTGATCTGCCGCCCTGTCTTTTCATAGGCCTCCTGAAACGTCAGATCGGGGATCAAACGTTCAACCAGGTGTTGCAAATCGCCAACATCTATCTGCGGATTTGCGCCGAAAAACATACGTGTAAATACACTGGCCTCTTTCTCTGCTTCAGTCAGCAAAACTGCAGGGTCATAAAACTGCTCCAGCTCCTGCTCGGAATGGGTACCCAGGGCCCCCGCCACGATCGAACCCGCGCTCGAGCCGGAAATCACCCGTGGCAGCAAACCCTCGTCGAGCAGCGTTTTCACCACACCGAGATGATAAAACCCGAGCACCCCGCCACCACTCAACATCAATGCGGAACGACCGAAGCAAATATTTGCCCGATAAAAGAAATCTAGTTTCTGCTGCACGCTGACCGCCTTGCTATCGAGTTCCGCTATGAAACGCAGTGAGTCATCCACTTCCTCGATATACGCCTCAATCAGGCGCTTCGTTCCAAACTTCGCACGGGTGTACAGCGAGTGACGCCCCATACCGCCCATATTGCCGTGGATCCCCTCATTCAGCGTGAACAACAAACCCTGGTAATCGTGCCGCGACCGCAAGGCACGCAACTTGTCCAGACGCAAGCGGATCTGTGCATAGTCGTATTGGTTACTCTGGTCCACTTTACGCCAGCGCGCCTGACCCGTTAAATCATCGTGCGCCTGCGCCGCTTCCGCCCACTCCTGGTAATCGGACGCTGCAGACATCTGTTTTTCAAGCCGCTTCAGTTTACGTGAATTCTTCAAAACGATACCGCTCCTGAAAGGATCAATTTGACCACCATGAACCCGGCTAGCATAAGCTAAATGCCTGTTCGCGCATAGCTTTCCCGCGTCGCCGATCACCTTCACGGAACCCTCAAGCACTTCGGCTAAAAAGACAGCATTTGCTGCGCCACGAACCCAAATTAACGGATCATTTTGCACCTGGTTATAGTGCGCGGCCTCCCTAAAGCACCTAAAATGGACAAAAATGTACCGTTTTGTCACACCAAGACAGTGCTGTCATGGTAAGGGGTCTCTCTTTGCGCGCGTACCTGTTCGTTATTGTTCTGCTGATGCTCATTTTTGGTGGCATTGCCGGTTATCTGTACAGCAAATTTTCCACGCTGGCCGCGACAGACTTCACCCCACCCCCGATCACCATCGCCGCCGCGACAGCACAAACGGCGATCTGGCCTTCTCAGCTCGAAGCGGTCGGCACCATTCGTGCTGCGCGCGGTGTGGAACTCAGCTCCGAGACCAGCGGCGAGGTCATGTCCATTAGCGTTGCGTCCGGTGACGCGGTCAAAGCCGGCCAGACAATACTGACTCTAAACGATGGCAGGGAACGGGCGGATCGCAGAAGACTGGAGGCCAATTTAAAACTAGCGCGTCAGCTCTACGAACGTGATTCCCGGCTCATCAAGCGCAAAACCATTCCTCAAAGCCAGTACGACCGCTCCCTAGCAGAGCTTAATAGTGCAAAGGCGCAACTGGCAGAGACAGATGCTCGATTGGACAACAAACGTATCATCGCGCCCTTTGACGGCACCGTTGGCATCATCCGGGTCAAAGTGGGCGACTATATCGACCCGGGGACACCCATCACCAGCTTGCAGGACCTGTCAGATCTGGAAGTGGATTTCTCGGTACCCGACCGCTATGTCCCCAACCTGCGGCCAGGCCTGGACATTACAGTCAGCGTGGCTGCATTCCCAGGCACTGAGTTCAAAGCTACCGTCAGTGCGCTGGACGCCAGCGTCGACGCCGGTACGCGCAACCTTATGATGCGCGCGCAACTGGAACAGGCAAAGGGGCTGCTGCCAGGCATGTTCGCCCGTCTCGTGGTCGACTTGAACCAATCGCAGCGAGTCGTCACGATACCGGAAACTGCCGTCAGTTATTCACTGCATGGACACACCGTCTATGTGCTTGCCCAAAGCAAGGGCCAAACCACCGTGCGACCGCGCGTTGTGCGAACCGGAGAGACCCGCGATGGCCAGACCGCCGTTACAGACGGGCTGTTAAGCGGTGAATGGGTGGTCACCGCGGGCCAGAACAAGCTGTACCGAGATGCGCAGGTGACCATTGACGATACAGTGGAATTACCATGAACCGTTTTACAGACAGGTTCATACAACGTCCTGTGCTCGCACTCGTCGTGAGCAGCCTGCTGCTGCTGCTGGGAAGTAGTGCGCTGTCCCGCATCAATCTCAGAGAATTTCCCGAGATTGAACGCAGTGTCATCTATGTGGAGACCACCTACCCGGGCGCCAGTGCACGCACCGTCCAGGGGTTCGTCACGACCCCGCTGCAGATCAGCATCGCCGGTGCACGTGGCGTGGAGTACATGACGTCCAGCAGTAACCCAAGTTTTTCGGAAATCCAGGTGCACGTCAGACTAGGAGAAAATAGTAGCGATGTGCTCTCAGAGGTCATCGCAAAAGTCAATGAAGCACGCGGAGACCTACCACAGGGCATCGAGGAACCTGTAGTGACAACAGCAAGCGGCGGTGACGCCATGATGTATCTCGCCTTCTACAGCCGGCAGATGACTGCCTATCAGATTACCGACTACCTAGTGCGTAACGTGCAGCCGGAGTTGGCCACCCTCGACGGAGTCGGGAAAGCCCGGATATTTGGCCGCTTCCTGGCCATGCGAGTGTGGCTGGATCCCGTGCGCATGGCAGCCTTCGGTGTGACAGCAACTGATATCTCCCATGCCATTCGCAGAGACAACTACATCTCGACCTCCGGCGCCACCGAGGGCAATCTTGTGCGCGCCACGGTGGACGCACGGACCGATATGAAGAACGCCAACGACTTCGAAAATATGGTCGTGCGCCAGGTGGGCGAGGACCGGGTGAGGCTAGGGGATGTCGCCGATGTGGAACTCTCAGCGGAAACGACCCAGTTCAGGACACGGTCCAGCGGGCAGGATGCCGTCTTTATGTCCATTTCGCAAACGCCTGACGCCAACCCGCTGCAGGTCTCGCGCGCGGTGCACGCGGCTCTGCCGCGCATCCGCGAGAGCCTGCCCGCTGATCTGGAACTTTTCCTGGATTGGGATGGCAGTGTGGTAATCGACGAGGCGCTCAAAGAAGTGGTTACGACACTACTGGAGGCCAGTCTGATCGTGATATTGGTCATCTACCTTTTTCTCGGCTCTTTCCGAGTGGTACTGATTCCATTGGTCGCTATACCCCTGTCATTGGTCGGCGTTGTTTTCCTGATATGGGCGATGGGCTTCTCTCTGAACTTACTGACCCTGCTGGCCATGGTTATCGCCATTGGTCTTGTAGTGGACGACGCCATAGTTGTCGTAGAAAACGTCCACCGACATATAGAGTCGGGCGCCACGCCACGAGACGCGGCCCTGCTAGGCGCTCGAGAAGTGGCCTATCCCGTTATCGCCATGACCCTGACCCTGGCGGCAGTATATGCGCCCATCGCCTTCATCGGCGGCCTGACCGGTGCCCTGTTCAGTGAATTCGCCCTCACACTGGCGGGCGCAGTCCTGGTCTCGGGGGTTGTCGCCCTGACCCTGAGCCCCATGATGTGCTCTATGGTGCTCACGGACGCGGAACACCAGGGTCGCCTAGCCAATTGGCTGGATGCACGCTTCGAAAGGCTCAACATTCGCTATCGACGCCTGCTCCAGTACGCTCTGCAGAATCGGGGCGCCGTTTTCCTTTTTGCTGCCGTTATCCTGACCAGTCTGCCACTGCTATTTTTTTTGGCGCAGGAGGAGCTAGCGCCCGAGGAAGATACCGGCGGCATCTATGTCACCGGCTCTGCGCCGCGCTATGCTAATGTCGAGTACATTGATTACTTCCTCGGAGAGGTCGTCAAGGCCTGGAAGGAAATCCCCGAGTTCAGTCATTCCTGGCAAGTCATGTTTCCGAGTAACAACTTTGGCGGCATCACCTTGCACCCCTGGTCTGAACGCAACCGAACCCAGCAAGAGGTGCAGGCGGAGTTCCAGGAGAAAATTGGCGGCATTGCGGGGATGGAGATGTTTTCCTTCGGCACCCCTCCCCTGCCCGGCTTTGATGCAGGTCTGCCGGTCAGTTTTGTGGTGGCCTCGACAGCGGACTATCGCGAGGTCCGGCGCGTCGGCGAAGAACTGGTGCAAGCGGCGAGAGAATCAGGCCTGTTTATCTTTGTGACCCAGACGCTCGATTTCGACCGCCCAGAAGTCAAGGTCAACATCGACCGAGAACTGGCCGCACGGCTCGGCATATCCATGCAGGAGATTGGTCAAACCCTGTCCATCATGCTGGGGGAGGCAGAAATCAATCGCTTTAATCTCGATGGTCGCTCCTACAAAGTCATCCCACAGGCGGCACCCGGTTTTCGATTAACCAAGTCTGAGTTAGAGAAGTATTACGTTCGCACCGCTAGCAACGCGCTAGTACCGATGTCCGTCTTCATTTCCCTTGATTCCGTCGTGGAGCCGAACGAACTCACTCAGTACCAGCAACTCAACAGCACCACGCTCCAGGGTCTGATGATGCCACCCAATAGCCTGGGAGCCGGGCTAACTTTCCTGCGCGACAAACTGAACGAAACAGCACCCACTGGATTTAAGGCCGGATATACCGGCGCCTCTCACCGGTTCATACAGGAAACGACAGCATTTCCCATCCTCTTCTCCCTATCGATGATATTGATCTTTCTGGTGCTCGCCGCCCAGTTCAACAGCTTCAGGGACCCTTTCGTCGTGTTGTTGAGCGTGCCACTGTCAATTTTTGGGGCAGTTGTACCTATCGCATTGGGCTTTGCCACTCTCAATATTTATACCCAGATAGGCCTGCTGACTCTGATTGGCCTTATCAGCAAGCACGGCATTCTGATTGTGGAGTTTGCCAACAAGCTTGCACTGCAAGGCCTGTCGCGCGGTAACGCGGTGCTTGAAGCGGCGTCCCTGCGACTGCGCCCGATTCTAATGACGACCTTTGCGACCGTCATGGGCGTTTGGCCGCTGGTTATCGCCAGTGGGCCCGGCGCAAACAGCCGCTTCAGCATCGGGCTGATGATCACCACCGGCATGCTGGTCGGAACCCTGTTCACGCTCTTTGTTATTCCCGTGTTTTACCTGCCCCTGAGGCGGCGCGACTCACAACCCAGCGCCACCGATGGCGAGACCACTTCGCTGGAGCATCAGCCCCACGGCGCCTGACCCCTTGGGCTTACCCCGTTTTCTGCGCTATCTTGTTCCTCTAGCAATCCCGGAGGCTCTGCCGTGACAGCATTTCACAAGCAGCTTGTTTATCGCATGCGACAGGCCCTGATGGGCAAGCTCATTTCGCGCCCCCAGCCCAAAGCCATGATCTTCCTCGGCCGAGGCTCATCGGCGCAATTGAGCGAGGCTATCGGGCGCTTTGGGCTGCGACACACCCTAGTCGTGACGGATAAGCCATTGCGCGATCTGGGCGTGCTGGATTCCACCCTCGCCGCTCTGGACACCGCCGGCGTGCAAAAGACCGTCTACGATGGTGTCGAACCGGACCCCACTGAGCAGGTGGTGGATGCAGGCATCGACCGGTACCACAGTGCCGGCTGCGATTCGGTACTGGCCTTTGGTGGCGGTTCTTCCATCGACGCTGCCAAGGTGATCGCACTGGGGGTTGCCAATAATTGCAAAGCTGCCGGGTGTATCGGCGCGACGAGGTGCAAACTACCTTCCGTGCCGTTTTTTGCTATCCCCACGACCGCCGGCACGGGCTCTGAAGGGACCTTTATCGCTGTCATTTCCAACAATGAAACCCACGCCAAGGGCGCCGTCATCGACCCCAACATTATTCCCAAGGCTGCCGCCCTGGATCCCGAGCTGATGCGCGACCTGCCCCCGCATATCACCGCCGCAACGGGTATGGACGCACTCACCCACGCCATCGAGTCGTACATTGGTAAGTGGGGCAACACTGAGACTGATTACTACGGCTTGGCGGCCTGCCGGCTCATCTTCGACAATCTCCCGGAGGCCTGTCGCAACGGCACCGACCTACAAGCACGCCAGTCGATGTCACTGGCCTCCTACTACGGTGGGCTGGCCATCACCAATGCACTGGTCGGCTATGTCCATGCCATCTCCCACAACCTCGGCGCCCGCTACGGTGTGCCCCACGGCCTCGGCAACGCGATAGTACTGCCTCACATGCTCGAGCTTATCAAAACCGCTGCCGCCGACAAACTGGCAGAGATTGCCGTACACTGCGACATGGGAACCGCTTCGGAGGGCAGCAACGCGCTGGCGCAGAAGCTGATTGACCGGGTTTGGCAGCTGAATGATGAAATCGGTATACCCCGCACCACCGATGTGATTCGCAGTGAAGATATCGAGAAGCTGGTGGCGGCGGCACTTGCGGAGGGCGGCAATTACCCGTCGCCGCGCTTCATCAGTGAAGAGGAATGCCGGGGGGTGCTGAAAGCGATCAGCGCCTGATGCGAAGAGCGCGGGTATCGGACTGCCTTTTGGGCAGCGCCCGGGCTGATCCCGGCAATGCTCTGCTTTACTGAGACGACAGGCGTATTCAATCCACTCCCCAGTAAACGCGTATTGCCCAATGGCGGTGTGGTCGTGCGGCTTTGCTCAGTCCAGATCGAGACACCCCCTGTAAAAATGTACCTGCCACCGGAACGCCTACGCCCTGGGCCGGGATGCTAGCTGCGATCACGCATCGTTCGAGCTGGCACCGGGCCCAGACTCACCGCGGGCCGCGTTCCGATATGCCTCGATCAGATGCCGTTTGTAAAGTTTACCGTTGTCCATACGCGGCAGCTTGGGGTTAAAGTCCAGCGAACGGGGCATCTTGATGTGCGAGATACGTTCCCGTAGCCACTCGAGGATTTCGATGGCCGTCTCATCCGTCGCATCCGCCCAATTAACAGGCTCTACGACGGCTTTTACTTCCTCGCCGAATTCCTCATTGGGAATGCCGAATACCGCGACATCCGCCACCTTGTCATGGGCGGCGAGCAGATTTTCCACCTCCTGGGGGTAGATGTTCACGCCACCGCTGATGATAGTGAAATTCTTCCGGTCGGTCAGGTAGAGAAAGCCCTCCTCATCGACATAGCCCACATCCCCGGTGGTCGCCCAGCCCCTTTCATTATAGGCCTCGGCAGTTTTTTTCGGCTCGTTATGGTAGTGGAACTGCGCCTGGGCTCCACCAAAATATACGGTGCCAGTCTCACCGAAGGACAGCTCCCTGCCGTCATCATCAACGATATGCAACTCTCCCAGCAGTGCCGTGCCCACCGACCCTTTATGCTGCAGCCAGGTGGCAGAATCGATCAGGGTAAACCCAATACCTTCGCTTGACGCATAATATTCAAAGATAATTTCACCCCACCACGCGATCATTTTTTCCTTAACATCTATAGGACAGGGCGCCGCCGCGTGTATTGCTGACTGCATCGAGCTGAGATCATAGTCATTACGCACCGCTGCGGGCAACTTGAGCATGCGATTGAACATGATCGGGACCCATTGACTATGGGTGACACGATGCTCCTGAATCAGCCGCAGGGCCTGTTGTGCATCGAACTTCTCCATGACCACCGTGGTGCCTCCGTTGAAGGTGACCATCATGTTGTAGTGCAGGGGCGCGGCGTGGTAGAGCGGCGCCGGTGACAGGTACACAGTCTCCTCGCCGAAGCCGAACAATAAACCGATCGTCGGCGCCAACACAGGGGGCGTGTGCACATCCTTGTCGTAGTTCTCAACAAAAATGCCCTTAGGCTGGCCGGTCGTACCGGAGGAATACAACATGGGCGCTCCATTGCACTCATCGGCAATGGCCTCTGTCGGCTGCCGATCAATGGCTTCCTCCCAGGAATCAAAGCCGGGCCGAATACCGCCCACCATGTAGAAATGCTCGACGCCCTGTGCCTCCCCGACAAGCTGCTCCGCCACCTCGGCCAGTGCATGCGACCCCACAAAGAGTTTCGCACCGCAATTTTCTAAAATGTAGGCGGTCTCCTCTTTCTTCAGATGGGTAGAAATTGGTGTGAAAATAATTCCGCTGCGCTGCGCGGCCCAAACGATTTCAAGGAACTGCCTGTTATTCTCCAGCATCATACCGATGTGGTCCCCGGACTGAAGCCCGAGCGAGCGAAACAATTGTGCGCCCTGATTCGAGCGCTGATCCAGCTGATGAAACGTGACCATTTCGCCCGTCATTCCCATAATGATAGCGGGTTTGTGCGGATAGGTTTGGGCGTAGATACTGGGATGAGGCATAGGATGGTCCTGTATTATTTGCACTGTAGCTCACGAGAGTATAGAACCTTCCCACAGAAAGCGACGGTCGACTAGCGGAAGCGCATAACACCCTGCTGCATGGTCGTCGCCACGAGACGGCCTCCTGCTGTATAAAAACTGCCGCGGGCCAGGCCCCGACCGCCACCGATGCGCTCGGCCTCCACCGTGTGCAGTAGCCATTCATCGGCACGAAAGTCCTCGTGAAACCAGAGGGCGTGGTCAAGACTCGCGACCTGAAAATCGGTACCCGAAAAATGCCTCCCGTGAGCGATCAGGCAGACATCGATCAGCAAAGTATCCGACATATAGGCGAGCAACGACTGCTGCACGCCACGGTCATCAGGCACCGGGGCCGTCGTCTTCATCCAGGCCTGCAATTTAGGTTCCCGGGGCACGGGATTTACCCAATCGACAGGTTCCACTACACGAATATCGAGATCCTCTCCCGTGGTAATCATGAAACTCTCATCGAGATTTCCAGCCTCCAGACTGAGTTGCCGCTCGTTGGGCAGCGATTCGGGATCCGGCACCGCTGGTATGTCTGGCTGGAAATCGTCACCACGTGACGCCACCTGGAAAGACAGCGAACTGACCAGTATTGGCTTGTCTTTCTGCGACGCCACCACCCGCCGGGAACTGAAACTGAGACCATCCCGCGCACGCTCAACCTCAAACTCAATCGGCTTTGCCGGATCCCCGGGGCGCAGAAAGTAAGCATGCTGTGAGTGCAATATGCGGCCTACCTCAACAGTAGCAACTGCCGCGCTCACGCACTGGGCTAATACCTGGCCACCATAGACACGGAAAGCATCGGGGTGCATATTCTCACCAATAAAGCGGTCACCTACAGTGGGGCGAGGCGTCAGGACATTGAGCAACTGATCGAGCATGGTCGTCCTATTGTGGGCAGCAGAGTCGCTATTATCCAGATTTGTGATGTGATGCCAAACATCGCTGCCACCAGGCGTTCAGGCGCCTGCCTGGACCAGCCGATATTTGATACCCTCCCTCGCAGGGCCACCCAAATCACAGGACACAGTATGGGCAACACACTGTCCCCGGCGGAATTGCGCGGTGCCGCGCGCTGCGGCGAACACACTGGCAACACATCCGGCCTCGCGCCGGGGTTCGTGCAATGCAATATTGTTATCCTGCCCGCCGCATTCGCGCAGAACTTCCTCCTGTTCTGCCAGAACAACCCAAAACCCTGTCCACTACTGGCAGTCAGCGAGGCAGGGCACGCTCTGCTGCCGAGCCTCGGTGAGATTGACATTCGCAGCGATGTGCCTGCCTATCACGTCTTCCGACATGGCAAATTGGTCGAAGAGATCACTGATATCGGCCACTTGTGGCAAGACGACCTGGTAACCTTCGCCTTGGGCTGCTCCTTCTCCTTCGAGGAGGCCTTACTCGCCGATGGCCTCGAGATACGCAATATCAGCCAGAATAGCAACGTACCGATGTATCGTTCCAACATTGACTGCACAGCGGCGGGACCGTTCCGTGGCAAGATGGTAGTTAGCATGCGCCCCTTCATAGCGTCACACGCAATTCGCGCAATACAGGTCTGTACGCGCTTCCCGGCTGTGCACGGCGCGCCAGTGCACCTGGGAGATCCTGGGCATATCGGCATTGCAGATCTGAACACGCCCGATTATGGCGATGCCGTGACGGTAGCGCCGAACGAAGTTCCCTTGTTCTGGGCTTGCGGCGTCACGCCACAATTGGCACTTGCACAAGCTGGGCTGCCTTTTGCCATTACCCACAGTCCAGGCTGCATGCTGGTCACAGACCTGCGCAGTAGCCAGCTAGCTGTGCTGTAGAGAGCAAGGAACCATGCTACTGAACTGCGATCTCGGGGAGCGCGCCAGCAGCGATGGACTGGAAATAGATGCTGCGGTGATGCCTTTTATCGACCAAGCCAGTATTGCCTGCGGTTTCCATGCAGGCGACCCTCTGACCATGCAACGGACTCTCGCGCTGGCGGCACAGCATGGGGTCGCAGTAGGCGCGCACCCCGCGTATCACGACCGTGAGGGTTTCGGCAGGCGCAGCCTGCAACTCGGTGCCGAAGATATCGCAGCCCACCTGCATTACCAAATCGGCGCTTTGGCCGGTATTGCCAGTAGCATGGGCTTATGCTTGAGCTACGTGAAACCGCACGGCGCTCTTTACCACGACATGATGCAACAACCAACAGTGCGCCGCGCTATCCTGGAGACGATCGCCACGCTGCACCCACCATTAACGCTGATGCTGCAATCGAATGCGGCAGCAGATGCCTTACAGGCCGAGGCAAGCACAGCAGGTGTAAACTTATGCTTTGAAGCCTTTGCTGACCGCCGCTATGACGACAACGGCAAGCTGCTGCCGCGCGAGGAACCTGGCGCCATACTGGCGGGCGAGGCGATGTTAGCTCAGGTAGAGCAACTGGCCGAGAGTTCCAGCGTAACCTCGGTCAGTGGCAGAGTGCTTGACTTACGGGTCGATACGCTGTGTGTGCACGGCGACAATCCCGAGGCCGTACGGGCTATCGCAGCCATCCGCTCTCGTATCGAGCGTGACTGAACAGCCATGCGATTGAAGCTGGCGGGAGAAGGCGCCCTCATACTTTACCTCGGCGAGACCGCGGATGACCTAACACTGGCCAGAGTGCAGACAGCGACTATCGCAATCGAGAAGGCTATGGGCAACGAATTGGTAGACCTCGTGCCCTCCTATGCCTCCATCCTAATTGTCTTTGACCCATTGCTCCGCAGCCATATAGCGGTTGCGCATGGCGTACGCGGCGCCATCGCGAATCTGAACACCGCAGCCGTGACAGCGGGGCGAGCAGTAACGCTTCCGGTTCTCTACAGTACCGAGGCCGGCGCAGACCTTCAAACACTTGCCGATCACGCAGGGCTGACTATCGACGACGTGATAAGACTCCACAGCGACACCGAGTACCGAGCATACGCCATCGGCTTTGCGCCCGGTTTCGCCTATCTGGGACAGGTCGACAAGCGCATCGCCGCGCCACGACTAGACACTCCCCGAGCCAGGGTGCCACGCGGGTCGGTTGCCATCGCCGATCGCCTGACCGCGGTCTACCCCGCGCCATCCCCAGGGGGCTGGAACCTGATTGGACGCTGCCCCCTGCCGCTGTTTCAACCGCATGAAGACCCGGCCATGCGCGTGTCAGTGGGCGATCGGGTGCAATTTGAACCCATCGAACGCGAGCGTTTTATCGCCCTGGGCGGCCTACTTCCATGAGCCTAACAGTGATACACCCAGGGGTGCTAAGCCTATTACAGGATAGGGGGCGCCGGGGACAGCAACACCTGGGCCTCACCACCGGTGGTCCGCTGGACGCGACGGCCTTTCAACACTGTAATCGCCTGCTACAGAATCCTCCTGACTGTACAGTGATCGAAATCAGTGTAGGGGGATTGCAGGCAACCGCGCAAGTGGACACCTTCATCTGTCTGACCGGTGCTGCAATGTCACTGCACATCAACGGAGAGGAAAGACCGTCCTGGGAGGTACAAGCACTACGCGCTGGCGACTCAATCCGTATCGGCTTTGCGCACAGCGGTTGCCGCGCTTATCTTGGAGTCGCCGACGGTTTCAACATCAAGCCAAGTTTCGGCAGCAGTGCAACGGTGGTCAGAGAATGCATCGGTGGACTCCATGGCACAGCACTGTGTGCCGGGGACCGCTTGCCATGCGCGACAGTCACCCGGCGCAGGCGGTTTTACCTGCCGGATGCAGATCGCCCTCGTTACCATAACAAGCTGACAGTGCGCGTCATTCCCGGCTACCAACAGCACCATTTCAGCCGCCAGGAAAAGCGCAACTTTTTCGGCAAACCCTATCGGGTATCCGCACAGTGCGATCGAATGGGTTATCGACTGGAAGGGCCAACCATTCGGTGCAATCTGTCAGGCCTTCTGTCCGAAGGTATCTGTTTTGGCGCGATCCAAATTCCGCCTGACGGACAACCCATCGTACTCCTCAATGATCGGCAGACTATCGGCGGCTACCCTAAGATCGGTGCCGCGCTGTCATTAGATGCTGCTAGACTCGCACAACTGACAGCAGGCGCCACCGTATATTTCACCCCGATCAGCGTGCATACAGCGCGGCGAGCACTGCAAATGGCGGAACACTTTATCCTCGCACGGCCCCTCAGAGAACGCCAGGCGTGAATGAGCAGAGATTGAGCGAGTCGATTGAATCACTGCTGGTGGCGCGCAACCCGCGTCAGATGGCAATCGCCCGACAGGGTCTAACACCAGGGTACTACCTGCGCGCAGCACGCCACCTGCACCGAGCCCGGGGAACAGTCCTTATCGGCACGGGTTTTCCCGTCGCCGACACCTTCGAGACCGATGGACCGGTCGGTGCCATGGCGCTCTACGAGGCATTGCACGCTTTGGGCGCACAGCCCCTGATCGCCTGCGACGCTCCACTAGCGCAAGGTTTGAAGGCCGATTACGCCGTAATAGAGCTCTGTGCAGAGGGTCGCGATAGTACTCACAAGCAGGCTGAAGAACAGCTGCGCGCGCTGACGCCCCACGCGGTCGTGGTTATTGAACGGCCCGGACTCACTGCGGACGGTCATTACTACAATATGCGCGGTGAGGACATTTCTGCTGACTGTCATGTCTTTGACTGGTATGTCGCCGCTGCCACTTGTCCAACCATCGCTATTGGTGACGGGGGCAACGAAATCGGGATGGGCAACATCGCCAGGACACTGACCGAACTCGATATCAGAGCCTCAGTCACTGGTTGTGACGAATTGCTGGTAGCCGATGTATCCAATTGGGGAGCCTACGGCCTGATTGCGTTGCTTGCGTTATGGTCAGGACGCGACCTTTTGCAAGCGCTTGCGCCAGAGGCGCTGCTACAACAGCTCTTGGATCTGGGCGCTGTCGATGGCGTGACAGGGGAACACACACTCACTGAGGACGGCCTGAGTGTGCAAACGGGGCTGGAGGTTATCCGCCAATTGCGCCAACTGACGAACTTTCTGTAACGCTGAATATTTAGGCGTTTCTGTGGGACAATGGCACACAATATGAGCACAGCTTATTTAAACGGCACTTACTTACCGCTGTCAGAGGCACGTATTTCACCCCTGGACCGAGGTTTCTTGTTCGGCGATGGCATATACGAAGTCGTACCCTGCCACGGTGGGCGCTTGGTAGGCTTCGACCTCCACCTAGAACGCATGCAGGCTGGCCTGAATGCCGTCGAGATTGATGTGCAGCTAAATCGACGTGCATGGCAGGACATTGCAAATCGCCTGGTCGAGCTCAATGGCGGCGGCAACCTGGCGATTTACCTTCATATCAGCCGCGGTGCAGACGACAAGCGCGATCACGCCTATCCTGTGGACGTCAAGCCGACGGTGTTTGCCTTTGCCTCGAGAATCCCACCGGCGCCTGTACCGGACAAGAGCAAGGTGACACCCTACAGTGTGATTACCGCAGAGGATATGCGCTGGCAACGCTGTAATATCAAGTCTACCTCTCTGCTGGGAAATGTCATGCACTATCAAACCGGACAGGCCGGAGGCCACGATGAAACAATTTTATACAACCCGCGTCACGAATTGACTGAGGCTGCGGCTTGCAATGTCTATGTCGTAAAGGATGGTGTGTTGGCCACGCCTTCTTTGGATGAGCAAAAGCTGCCTGGGGTCACACGACGTATCCTCTTGGAGATTCTGCGCCGGAACGGCAGCATTCCGCTAGAGGAAAGGATCGTTACATTGCAAGAACTGCAAGTTGCCGATGAAGTTTGGCTGACCAGCTCCAGCAAGGAGATCATCCCTGTCCTTACCATCGATGATACCCCCGTATCAGATGGCAAAATTGGCGACGTCTGGCTGGCGGCGCAAACCCTTTACTCCTCGCACAAGTTTGATTTCTAATGGGCAGGCCTAGTCAGGCAATCATTGATCTCGCAGCATTGCGACACAATGTCAACGTGGCAAAACAGCTCGCGCCTCGATCACGCATGGTCGCCGTAGTGAAGGCTAACGCCTACGGCCACGGTGCAGTGACCATTGGGCAGGCGTTGCAACCCCTGGTCGATGCTCTGGCCGTATCTTGCATAGAAGAGGCGAGCGAACTGCGCTATGCCGGCATTACGGCACCAATATTATTGCTACAGGGCGTTGGCGAGCCCACTGATCTAATCACGGCAGCGGAGCTGGGACTATGGGTTACTGTCGCCAGCGAGCAGCAACTGGGTTGGCTAGAAAAGGCTAGACTGCCAACAGCGGTGCGCTGCTGGCTGAAGGTAAACACAGGGATGAATCGCCTTGGCGTATCGGCAGATAGTGCCTACTTGTGCCTTCAGCGACTCCTTAACTGTCGCAATGTAGTTGCCGATGTTGTGACCTACACGCACCTCGCCGCAGCAGAAGATTTACAGAGCAAGCAGACCGAGCGGCAGCTAGCCGCATTCGACGCCCTGAACTGCTCTACACAGCGCAGCGCAGCCAACTCCGCAGCTCTGATAGCCTGGCCTGCGGCGCATTACGACTGGGTTCGCCCTGGCTATATGCTCTACGGCAATTCCCCTATGAGCGAGGATCGGCCGTCAAGCCCGCAACTTCAGCCTGTCATGACCCTGTCTTCCAGCGTCATCGCCGTACGCAACGTCGAAACGGGCGAATCCGTCGGATACGGATCTGCATGGATCGCCAAGCGACCATCGCAAATCGCTACAGTGACCATTGGCTATGGCGACGGCTATCCACGACATGCGGTCAACGGCACGCCAGTACTGGTGAATGGGCAACGTGCCGCGCTTGCAGGCAGGGTATCTATGGACATGATCATGGTCGATGTCACCGACCTGAATCCTGTGCGGACCGGCGACGAGGTCATGCTCTGGGGGCCGGGATTACCCGTTGCAGAAGTCGCCCGCAACGCAGGCACTGTCGGTTACGAACTGATGGCTAGAATGCCCGCGCGCACGCCGCGCGTTGTCCGCGACACGCATAATAAGGCGTTAAAATCCAGCGCATAGCGCAGACTCACTGTATAAGCTCAACACAAGCTCGTTCGTCCCCACTCACTATTCGCCGCGGAGAAAGGACCATTTCCAATAACCCGTTTCATAGCCTACTGCACCAAATACCTGCTCGACACGCAAGCATCACGCCGAATGCAACTGCCCTCTGGTGGCAGGACCAACCGATCAGCTACCAACAGTTGCATAACAACATCGAGACCTTAGCCCTGCGCCTTGCCGCAAAGGGCAGGGCCGGTGACCGCGTTGCAGTACTCTCCTGGAATCGTCCCGAGTTTATCGAGTTAATCTACGCCGTGTCTGCCGCGGGTCGTATCCTGGTGCCTGTGAATACCCGACTCGCCGCCGCGGAAGTTAACTACCAACTGCGAGCCACCGGCGCCACACTGTTGTTCAGCGAGAATTCACTCCTAGCGCCCCTTAAACAGCAGGCGGACTTCCCTGCATCCCTCCAGGTCATCGACCTCAATGATGATTTCGAGATATGGCGAACCCAGAGACAGGCAACGGCGCTGCCGCACGTCTCTCCAGAGGACACGGTTTGGATTCTATTCACTTCCGGTTCTACCGGACGCCCCAAGGGCGCGCGGCTAAGCCACCGTTCGTTTATGGCTGGGTTGCGCTCTGCCGCGATGGCAAGGCCAGTGCATCCCGATGACCGCTATTATTACCCTTTCCCTCTTTTTCATGTGTCGGCACACAACGTCCTGTTGCAGCATCTATACGGTGCAGGCGTCGTGTTGGCAAGCGCTTTTGACGCAGATGCAACATTGCGCGCATGCCGCGAGCTCGGTGTCACTAGTCTATCTCTCGCTCCTACCATGATACGCCGCTTGCTGGACCACGCAGAATTTCACCCCGATCACCTAGCAGCAGTGCATACCATTGGTTACGGGGCCTCCGCCATGCCAAAGGCGCTGCTGCAATCGCTGATGGAACGAACAACAGTCGATCTATGTCAGAGCTACGGCATGACAGAACTGTCTGGCAGTGTCGCCTTTCTTACTGTCGCAGATCACCAATTGGCAGCGCGTGGCCGACCTGAACTTTTGCATTCGGTCGGCCGTCCCTTGCCTACCGCCAAATTGAAACTAGTTGATACAGAAGGCAGGGAGTGCTCGACAGGAGACAGTGGCGAGATCCTGGTGCAAGGACCCCAATGTATGGAAGGTTACTACAACGACCGGGCAGCGACAGACGCGGCTCTGGTCAACGGTTGGCTGCACACGGGAGATATCGGCCGTTTCGATAAGGAGGGCTACCTCTATATCGTCGACCGAAAGAAAGATATGATCATCAGCGGCGGCGAAAACATCGCCTCACGGGAGGTCGAAGAAGCATTACTGCACCACGATACCGTGCGAAACTGCGCCGTCATAGGACTACCGGACCCCCACTGGGGAGAAGCGCTCTGTGCAGTCCTAGAAGTCAATGACGATATAGCAGACGAAACACTAGCCACACACTGCCGCAGCATCGTAGCCGGATTCAAAGTCCCTAAACGCTGGATACGCGTGGACAAATTACCGCTCAATGCTGCGGGAAAGATCGACAAACCCTTGCTGCGTCAGCGCTACACTTAGCTATTGTTCTGCGAATCAAGGAATTGAGAAAACTCGCTCTCATAGAGTTTGAAGAGCACCAACGCAACAGCGAAGATCAAAGGGCCATAGATCAGTCCCGCTAGGCCGAAAACCTGCAATCCCCCAATCAGAGAAAAAAATACTACCGCGGTGTTCATGCTCGCCCCTTGCATGAATAGGGGCCGCAGGAAATTGTCGATGGAACCCACCACAATAACACCCCACACCACGAGAAAAAGTCCCCACTGCCATTCACCGGTAAAGGCAAGGAACAGCGCAGCCGGCGCCCAAACCAGTGCGGTGCCAACTAGCGGAATGAGAGAGGCGAAGGCCATGACGGTACCCCAAAAAAGGCCGGGAAATCCCGCTAGCCATAGACCAACTCCACCGACGATGCCCTGCGTTACGGCTGTCAATAGGGTGCCCAGCAGTGCTGACTTGCTGACCGCTTTCACCTCATCAAACAGCATCTCCTCCTGCGTCCGCGACAATGGCACAGCTCGATGCAGGAATTCTATCAGTTTATCGTGATCTCTCAGTACAAAGAACAACACGAAGACCAACAGCGTAAAGTTGATCCAAAACCGCGTCACGCTGCCCAGTATTGATGTCGACACATCAGCGAACTGGCGACCCATTACCCCCGCCAAAGCGACTGCCCGGCCGCGAACACTCTCCGGATCGAGCGACCCCTCGGGCAACACTCTTGTCAACCAGGCCTGCAGGTGCTCTATCCAGGGATGCTGCATCACGTGCTGCACATTTTCTTGCGTTGCCCATTCGCGAACAACGATCGAGTAGTTGATACCCTGATTGAGGACCGCCGCCAATAGTGCGATGGTCGGAATCAGCAAGATAAGCACCAGGGCCAGGCAGCTGACCACAGCGGCCACTGCCCTGCGTCCCTTTAGTGCAGTCACCAGCCTTTCGTGCAGAGGATAGGACAGCAGACCAATGAGAATCGCCATAACTATCGGTTCGAGAAACGGCCTAACCATGGCATAACAGGCATACACGGCAACAGCCAGGAAGATCAGGAGAACAATACGATGCGAACCGATGGGAGTCTGGTCGTTCATTATTGAGGGGCATCCTGGAGGCGGCGCGATGCGTTTGCGAGAGCACAAACATAGAGAATTTTCAGAAAAAAGCAACGCAGAGGAACACTTGCTCGGCGTAAACACAGAAAGTGCAGGATTCGTAGATGGAATACCGCTACAGCTAAGCTAACGTTTTCCTTTATACTGCTCTCCCCACCAGAACTTCGGGCACTTAACCATGACCATCTCCGAGAATTCCTTCAATACCAAGTCCTCGCTGGAGGTGAACGGACAAAGCTACCAATACTTTGCCATTCAAGGCGGCGATCTGGCGAACAAAACGGCGATCGGACGGCTGCCCATGTGTAGCAAGGTCCTCCTGGAAAACCTGTTGCGTCACGAGGACGGCATAAGCTGCAGCCGTGACGACATTGAAGCCCTCGCAGCATGCCGAGGCCGAGGTTCCGAACAAGAAATCGCATATCACCCGACTCGGGTCCTTATGCAAGACTTTACAGGCGTGCCGGCAGTGGTTGATCTAGCGGCAATGCGCGCTGCGCTGGTGTCTCGCGGCATCGACCCGAAAAATATCAACCCGCTGTCTCCAGTCGACCTGGTCATCGATCATTCCGTAACCATTGACAAATTTGCCAGTGACGATGCCTTCACGCAAAACGTGGCCATGGAGATGCAACGCAATCTAGAGCGCTATCAGTTCCTAAAATGGGGACAAGGTGCATTTGATAATTTCAGGGTGGTGCCGCCGGGTACCGGCATCTGCCACCAGGTCAATCTGGAATATCTGGGTCAGGTCGTTTGGCAAAAACGCGGTGACAATGGAACCGTGGTGTTCCCTGATACGCTGGTAGGGACCGACAGTCACACCACTATGATTAATGGCCTGGGCGTGCTGGGATGGGGAGTAGGCGGCATCGAGGCAGAAGCCGCCATGCTCGGACAAGCGATCTCTATGCTGATCCCGGACGTCGTTGGTTTCGAACTTACCGGCCAACTGCGCGAAGGCATAACCGCCACAGATCTGGTTTTGCAGGTTGTGCAAATGCTCAGAGAACATGGTGTTGTCGGTAAGTTCGTCGAGTTTTACGGCGAGGGACTGGCTCACCTGCCGCTGTCAGACCGCGCTACCATTGCCAACATGTCACCAGAATATGGCGCTACCTGCGGGTTTTTCCCCGTCGACCAGCAGACACTTGATTATCTGCGTCTCACCGGTCGGGACGCGTCCTGCATCGCAATGGTGGAAGCCTACTGTAAGGCACAGGGCCTGTGGCGGGACGAAATTTCAGTGGCGCCCGACTTCGCGGCGACACTACACCTGGACATGGCCACAGTGGAGGCAAGTCTGGCAGGACCGAAACGACCCCAGGATCGGGTCACTGTGTCTCAACTCCCGTCAGCCATCGACGAATTCATAGAACTGGAAGGTAAATCTAAAGAGATAGAGTCACGCTTCTCTCTTGCGGGGAGTAATGAAGCCATGCACCACGGGGATGTCGTCATAGCAGCTATCACCTCCTGTACCAATACATCGAATCCGGCAGTAATGATCGGTGCAGGACTGGTCGCGCAGAAAGCACTGGCAAGCGGTTTGCAGCGCAAACCCTGGGTCAAATCATCCCTCGCACCCGGGTCAAAGGTTGTCACAGACTACCTGACCCGCACGGGCCTGCAGGCATCTCTTGACGCGCTGGGTTTCAATCTGGTCGGTTATGGTTGTACCACCTGCATTGGCAACTCAGGCCCCCTGCCACCCGCGGTCGATCAGGCGATCAGCGACAACGGCATCGTGGCCTGCTCGGTGCTCTCGGGCAATCGCAACTTCGAAGGGCGCATTCATCCGCGCGTCCGGGCAAACTGGCTTGCATCCCCTCCCCTGGTCGTTGCCTACGCGCTGGCCGGCACTACACGAATCAATCTGGACGAGGAGCCGTTGGGTGAAGACCGTGATGGCTCGCCCGTTTTCCTCCGCGATATCTGGCCCAGCAACAGCGAGATTGCAGGGCTGGTGCAATCGGTAAACAAGGACATGTTCCACAAGGAATACGCAGCCGTATTCGACGGCGACAGCAACTGGCAGGGCATTGATGGCGGCAAAGGCGCCACCTATGGGTTCTCGGAAGACTCTACCTATATTCGGCTACCCCCGTTTTTCGAAGATCAATTTCGCGGCAATCAAGAGAATATCCTCGGTGCCCCTTTACTTGCACTATTGGGGGATTCCGTCACTACGGATCATATTTCACCGGCGGGAGCGATACCTAAAGACAGCCCCGCTGCACAATATCTGCGCGACAATGGCGTGGAAGAACACAATTTTAACTCCTTCGGCTCCCGCCGCGGGAATCACGAAGTCATGATGCGTGGCACTTTCGGTAATATCCGTATACGCAATGAGATGACACCGCATGTGGAAGGGGGTTACACCCACCTTAACGGCCATAGTGAGCCGATGTTCATATATGACGCCGCAATGTATTACCAGGCTGAGGGGATCTCCACTGTGGTAGTCGCGGGGCGAGAATATGGCACCGGTTCGAGTCGCGATTGGGCAGCAAAAGGCACGCGGCTACTCGGTGTGAAGGCCGTTATTGTAGAAAGCTTTGAACGCATACACCGGTCGAATCTGGTTGGCATGGGCGTGCTCCCCTTGCAGTTCATGGCCGGAACAACTCGCAAAACGCTTGGACTAGAGGGCGATGAACACTTCGACATCAAGGGTTTAGATAGTCCCTTATCGCCGAAGCAGGTGCTGCCTGCAGTAGTGCATTATCCTTCCGGTGAGACACGTCACATTGAGTTACAGTCGCGGCTGGACACACAAGTCGAGGTGGAGTATTACCTGGCGGGCGGCGTTCTGACCTATGTCCTAAACCGCATCGAGAGCGATTCTCGCAAACCGTAGTGCTGTCATGAATACTAAGCAGCATCAAATATGGCTGGGGGACTTTCTCCGACGGCTATACCGGTTTCTTACCATGCCCCTGGCCATTATTTATCTGACCCACTCCCGGCGGGTAAAAAAAGTATATGGGATGCCCTGGCCAAGGCGTATCGCACTGGGCTGCAGATTCTGGTGGAATCACTCGCGGGTAACAACTGGCACCTCTTGGCGCGCGCATCTCGTCATGGCCATGAAACTGCTAGAGACGGCACCCCATGTAAAGGGCGACGTGGTGGAATGCGGGTGCTGGAAGGGCGGTTCAACGATTAACCTGTCACTGGTATGCCGCATCACCGGGCGGCGGCTCCAGGTGTACGATTCGTTCGAGGGGCTACCCCCACCTGTGAAGGGCGATGTGATAGCAGAGCGTACATTCAATAAGGGCTTTATACCCGGCACCTTCGGCGGGACCTTGCAAGAAGTATCAGACAATGTCAAAAAGTATGGCGCCATAGAAGTTTGTGACTTTCGTCAAGGCTGGTACGAAAACACTCTGCCGGATCACGAAGGTGATATTGTAATGATGTTCCTAGACGTAGACTTTTACGCCAGCCTGCATGATTGCCTGATTAACCTTTGGCCATATGTCGTGGACAAGGGTTATGTGTTTCTCGATGAATACCTGAACTTGCCCTACTGTGCGGTGTTCTACTCAGAAAAATACTGGCATAAATATTTTGCAAGCGCACCGCCGGGTCTGATCGGTACAGGCACGGGGGTACAAGTCGGGATGATATTCACAGATCCTAATCTACGCTTCCAACCGGGACAGGTCCCTGCTTCAGATAGTATCGCCTATTGCATCAAGGGAAGCCGGACCGTTTGGGATTTCTACCCCGACGAGAATACCACACCGACTGAATCAGATAATACCTCCACACCCAGCGAAGGTAATAAAGATCACTAAAGCTAACTGTTTAAACAGCGCCGGTAGGCCGCCTCGACATCCACAGTCACCGGCGAGCAGCCATATCCCAGGTTTTCTTGCCATCCACCACGAGGCATGTCGGGCCTCGCAAGACATTTCGGTGTGAAAAAGCGCCTTTTCTACTTTCTTTCCGCCTCAATGATATTGGCACTGGTAGGGGGGAGCTCTGCCTTGTGGTTACGCTTCGAGTTCAAGCGGATTCAAGGCGACAACACTCTCTCAGTCTGGAATCAGGTTTCCGTTACGACTCTCGAAGACACTGCAAAATCGAGCGCTCCCTGCACACAGCAATACCCGGAGAAGAGAGCCTGGTTTGGCGACCTGCACGTTCACACAGCCGCCTCCTATGATGCGAGTTCCTTCGACGTCACTACCACAGTCGACGAGGCCTATGCTTTTGCGCGCGGCGCCACTTTGCCCATGCGCCTACGCAACGACCCCCCAGACTATCAACCAGTGGCTCTGCAGCTGAGCACTCCCTTGGACTTTATGGCGGTAACGGACCACGCGGAATCTCTGGGCGAGACTCGGCTGTGCTACAAAGAGAGTAGTGCCGCTTACACAACGCTGCCCTGCCGCTTCTATCGCGGCGATATACGCCTACCCGTCGACGAACGCATGCAATCACTACTGCGACTCGCCAGCTTCGCTCTGTTTGGCAATGACCGATCCGCTCGAATCTGTGGAGAGGGCGGCACACTCTGTCGCAACGAGGCCCTCAAGGTGTGGACTGAGAATCAACGCAGTACAGAGGCCTGGTATGATCCCTGTGATTTCACAACTTTTCACGCCTACGAGTACACCCTTGCGAAAAATGCCGCCAACCTGCATCGCAACGTTATTTTTGCCTCAAGCACTGTACCCCAGGCGCCACTAAGCTCAAAGGATGCGCCGCAGGTTGAAGAGATGCTGGCGTGGCTGGACGCGGTATGTATTTCGGGTAATCCAAACTGCGGCGCGCTGTCTATCCCTCACAACAGTAACTGGAGCAGTGGTCGCATGTGGTTCCCCTACAGCAATCGGGACATACCGCTAGAGGATCAGCAGGCCCTGGCAGCACTGCGTGCGAAGACCGAACCGCTAGCGGAGATAATGCAGATCAAAGGCGACTCCGAGTGTCGCAACCATATTGCCAGCGTCGTAGGCCCCACGGACGATCTGTGTGACTTTGAGAAATTGCGGCCCGCCAGTACGGTCATCGAAGACTGCGACGAAGACTTCGGCAGTGGCGGAATGATGCTCAAGGGATGCACCTCTCGATATAACTTCGTACGCTACGCCCTGACGGCGGGTCTGTCGGAGGAAGAGGAACTCGGCATCAACCCGTTCAAGCTGGGCATCATTGCCTCCAGCGACTCTCATATTGGTGCCACCACTTCCGCTAGCGAAGACGCTTACCCAGGCGCCCATGGTAACGACCGGGATCTAGAGGCCCGTTTGATCGACAAGATTACGGTACCCGGTGACATTGCCACGGGCTCTCCGGTCCGCTTCAATCCCGGGGGACTGGCCGGGATTTACGCCACAGAGAACACCCGCAGCGCCCTTTTTGAAGGCATGCAGCAACGCGAAACCTTCGGGACCAGCGGGCCACGCATTGCGCCGCGCTTTTTTGCCGGCTGGCAGATCGAGCCGAACGTGTGTAACCGGGCCGACTACCTGTCGGTGGCCTATCGCGATGGCGTACCCATGGGCGCCGACTTGCCAGCCGCGCCAACAGGAATTCAGCACAGCCCTGTATTTGTCGCCAGTGCCAGTCGCGACCCACTGGAGGGCGGTAACCCGTTGCAGCGCCTGCAAGTGATCAAGGGGTGGATAGATACTCAAGGCCGCGCCCATCAGGCCATATTCGATGTCGCCGGAGACACATCCGAAGCAGCGAGCGCAGATCTAGCGAACTGCGAGATATCCGGACGCGGTTTTTCGCAGCTCTGTGCGACATGGCAAGACCCGGACTTTGATCCCCAGCGCGCGGCGGTCTACTACTTGCGGGTCATAGAAACGCCCAGTTGTCGCTGGAGCCACCAGGCCTGTCTGACACTACCTGAAAACGAGCGGCCCGACAGTTGCCGTGACCCGGCACTTCCCAGACAGATCCATGAGCGGGCCTGGACATCACCCATCTGGTACAGGCCACCAGCCTGAGCCAGCACCGACACGCGGTGTCACTGGCGCCTTAGTCGCGGTGGCGAATATCGTCGAGGTAATCTAACAGAATCGCGTTGACTTCTTCCGAGGCCTCCAGCTGCACCATGTGCCCCGCACCCGGAATCATGCGCACCTGGCGTAAACCCGGAAAGATCGCCTGCATCAGGGCTATTGGGTTATCACCGTGAAAACCCTCCAGATCCACGTCGAATTCGCTGCCAATAAAATAGGCTGGCACCGCACTCTGCACACCCTCAAACGGCTTGCGCTGCGCCCATTTTAAATCGAATGACCGATACCAGTTCAACCCACCGGTGAAACCACTGCGGCTGTACTCCGACACAAAGAATTCCATTTCCAACTCGGAGAGCCAGGTCCAGGGCAACGGCGGAGGCTCGGCCATGGCATCAATATAAGACGCGCCGGGCGGCGACTTAAAGCAATCGAAGTAGTTACCTGCACCACTCAAAGTATGGAATACTTTGTGCAGGAAACGACGCGGCTGCGCCGCCAACTCTTGGTCAGCGCGCGGCGGCTGGCGAAAATATTCAATGTGCAGGAAGTGCTGCTCACCGAGGCGCCGATACTCAGTGAGTGGCGGCTCTGCCGGATTATGCGGTGCAGCAGGATTCTCCAGGCCAATCACCGCCATGACGCGGGCAGGATGGCGCAAGGCAAGATCGTAAATCGCGAAGGCGCCAAAATCGAGACCTGCAAATACAGCGCGTTCAATGCCGACATGATCTAGCAAGCCGAGAAGATCACCGGTGATATGGTCAATGTCATAGGATGCTGGTTCTGGCGGCGCCTCCGTCTGACCCATACCGCGCATATCCGGTGCAATCACCCGGTAACCGGCCTCAGCCAGTGCCGCAATCTGACGGTGCCAGCTGAACCACAAGTGTGGAAAGCCATGACACAATACCACCGGCAGTCCCTGCCCTTGCTCCACATAGTGCATATGAAGGCCGTTTATGATGGCATGGTGATGTCGCCAGCGCATAGTTGATTCTCCAGACAAAAAAAAGGCCACCCAGGGTGGCCTTTGACTCAATACGCGGCCTGTTACAGAGTGTAACCGCGCTCATCGTGTAACACGAGATCAAGACCTTGATTTTCCTCGTCCCCGTCAATCCGCAATCCAACGAATATATTGACAATCTTGAGGATGACCCAGCTGGCTATGGCCGTATAAGCAATCGTCGCGACGACACCGATTGCCTGGACCCCCACCTGACCACTCATGCTGCTAATACCATCGGAAAAGCCATTGCCACTGAAGATACCGAGGTTTTGGGCACAGAATACACCCGCCAACAGCGTCCCGAGCATACCCCCAATACCGTGCACGGGAAAAACGTCAAGGGAGTCGTCAATTTTAAATGCGTTCTTCACTGCCTGGGTAGCAAAGTAGCAAACTATACCCGCACTCAGCCCGATGACGACCGCACCTGCAGGGCCAACGGAGCCGGAGGCGGGGGTGATCGTGCCAAGGCCGGCGACCATACCCGTAACGATACCCAGCACCGACGGTTTCCCGTGGCGAATCCACTCCATGGCCATCCACGCCAGTGAGCCACAAGCAGCCGATAGATGCGTCACCAGCATCGCCATCGCTGCTGCATCAGTCGCTCCCAATGCAGAACCCGCGTTAAATCCGAACCAACCCACCCAGAGCATACCCGCGCCTGCAACAGTAATGGTCAGATTGTGGGGCGGCATCGCTACAGTTTGGAAACCGCTACGCGGGCCGATAACCAGGGCAGCCACCAACGCGGCCACACCGGCAGTGATATGGACCACCGTGCCGCCAGCAAAATCCTGCAGACCCATAGCACCGAGCCAGCCACCACCCCAAACCCAGTGACACACTGGTGCATAAACAAATATCAGCCAGATAGTAGAAAACAACAGCATCGCCGAGAAACGCATGCGTTCTGCAAAAGCACCCACGATGAGTGCTGGCGTGATGATCGCGAAGGTCATCTGGAAGGTGGCAAACAGTGAGGCGGGAATGGATCCATTCAAGGTATCCATGGACATAGAGGCAAAAAAGACATTGCCAAAATCGCCAATGAAGGGCCCCTGCTCGACGCCGTCACTGCCAAAGGCAATAGTATAACCCACGGCAAACCAGACCAGTGACATGAGGCACGTCACGGCAAAACACTGCATCAACACCGACAGGACATTCTTCACCCGCACGAGACCCGCATAAAATAGGGAGAGTCCCGGTATCGTCATAAATAGTACAAGTGCGGTGGATGTCAGTATCCAGGCGGTATCCGCTCCACTCAAATCAGCAGCGCTCGCGCCATTCGATACCAGCAGCGCGAGGAAAAAAACGCTAGTTAAACGCAGATAGTGCTTTAATTTCCTCATGATTACAGCGCCTCCTCACCGGTTTCGCCGGTGCGGATACGCACGCTCTGCTCTAGAGAGGTGACAAAAATCTTGCCGTCGCCAATCTTGCCGGTACTGGCAGAAGTGCAGATGGCCTCGATTGCGGCATCAACCTGGGTATCAATGATTCCGATTTGGACCTTTACCTTAGGCTGAAACTCGACGATATACTCGGCGCCCCGGTACAGCTCCGTGTGGCCCTTCTGACGACCATAACCCTTCACCTCTTCGACCGTCATGCCGGTAATTCCGATTTGATGCAGTGCATCGCGGACCTCGTCAAGCTTGAAGGGCTTGATGATTGCAGTGATCATTTTCATTTTGATTCCTCACCGTTGAATATGCCCAGACTACTTTAGAGCAGCCCCCTACTTAGGGCCCTAGGGCGGCTTATCATTTACGCGCTGGTACTCGAAACGGCATCCTGCCACAATGTGGTGCAAAGGTTAACCGGCGGACGCACCAAATTGAGCATTTTCGACGCTGCGTCTTATTGCTCTGACACAAAATGCCCGCTTGCCGTGAACACCCGATTTAAGCTCGTGCATCACATGTGGTGGCATGTTATCTATATGTCCCCAAACCGGACCGTCCAAATGATTCGAGCAGTGACCTACCTGTTATTGAGCAGCCTCGCCTGTTTTGTCTCCGCAGAGGACGACTTGGGTCCGCGTCAGGTCATCCTAGTCATCGGCGATGGGATGGACGACCAGCAGATCACTATCGCTCGGAACTATCTGGCGGGCGCATCGGGGCAACTGCTGCTCGATCGAATGCCATTGCGTGCCTCTGTGCAAGTGCTGGCAGTGGAAGACAAGGAGCAGGGTGCGCCCGTCTATGTATCCGACTCGGCAAATACGGCGACCGCCATGGCGACCGGCACCATCACCAGCCGCGGCCGCATCGCCACGGCACCGGGCACAGATAAGGACATTACTACCATTGTAGAGCTTGCGACAGCAGCAGGCCTGCGCTCAGGGTTGGTCACCACAGCCAGCGTCACAGACGCGACCGCAGCGGCATTTGCCACACATGTCAGCTCGCGCCGTTGTGAAGATCCCGACCATATGCAGGACGTCACTGTCTATGGTTTCAATATCGCGGATTGCAGCGAGGACCTAAAGGCAAACGGTGGCCCCGGTTCGGTTGCAGAGCAACTAGCAGAGTCGGCACTCGACGTTCTGCTTGGCGGCGGCCGCAGACGCTTTGCCCCAATTGTCGAAGGCGGCACTATCTCTGTAGAAGAGCTGGCCGACCAGAATGGCTTCCACCTCGTCACCAACACTGCGGAGCTGCTGAGCGCCAAACCCAATGGTAAGCTGCTCGGTCTATTTGCTCCCGGCAACCTGCCCGTGCGCCTGCAGGGTGAAAACAAAAGAATCGCCGAGGACCCTAAGCGCAGCTGGCTCAATCACCTGCACCCCTACTTAGGCAGCGTGCAGCTGCCTGAACCTATGGGCTGCGAACCCAACCCCGATTTCGAGGGTACCCCCACCCTGAAACAAATGACCGAGACCGCCCTCGCGCACCTGAGCCATAACAACGACAGCGGATTCTTCCTGATGATCGAATCCGCATCCATCGACAAGCAGGCCCACGAGCGCAAGCCCTGCGGATCCATTGGAGAGATGGCACAATTGGAGGCAGCGCTCGGCAGCATCCTCGAATTTGCCGCGAGGCAGCCCCGCACACTGGTAGTGGTCACTGCAGACCACGCTCAAGTCGCGCAGTTGATTCCAGACCAAAGCCTATTTGAAAAATATCCGATTCCGGCAGCCACTCCCGGCAAACTGGCCCGCATTAAGACTCCGGAGGGCGCACACATGGCGGTCAACTTCGCGACGACTAATTTTATGATGGAGGAACACGCCGGCACGGCAGTGCCGCTATTTAGCAATGAAGAGGGACTGGGCCGCATCCCCCCCTTTTTGCAACAACCACAATTGTTCCAGATCATGCGCACTTACCTGGGTATATAACAGGGATAAGCTACAGATTAATCCAGCTGTTGAGTGATCGCAGTCGGAACTGCGTCCCACGGTAGTCCAAAACCACCGAGTTACGCAAAATTTCCTCCACCTTGACTCCCGGGACAGGACTCCCGCCGACCCGCAAAGTCTTACCGTTCAGGGTCACCCGTGATTGGGCTGTATCACTGGCATAATCGTGTTTTTGGTAGTATAGCGTGGGTATTTCATTCTTTGCTTGCTGGGACAGAGTCGCTATGTAGGGCACTGGATGGTCATCCAGCTCGGCACTCCCTATTTCTGCCTGCGCGCGTTCAAGAACCTTCTCGATATCCAATGGTTGTTCCTCACGCACCTCTGCTGCAGGCGCGGGCGCTTGTGCCACTGTGCGTTCGCGATAAAGTCGGGCGACCGCTGTGTCAGCTGTCGCAGGCTTGGGTTCGGGTTCGGGCTTGAGCGCAACCACCGGCTCTTGCACTGGCGCTATCTCCGACACCGCGAGCGATCTATCCTTTGGTGTCGGCACTGGCTCTAGGATTTTGGTCGACTTATCAGTGACGCTAACCAAGGCAGGCTGGGTTGAGGTCTCCGCATGATATTCACGTGCCTCGGCACGGGCCTTCAGCTCGGTCGTAATAGAGGTAGCCGCGCTACCGATATTCTCGGTAAGTTCAGCGACAGGGGATCCAGCATCGGACGGTATGGCTGGGTCGGTTGCGACTAGCCGCCACAGAAACCAGCATAACAGCACAAGCACCATAACGCCGATCACCCAGGGGATGTACTGCTGCACATCAGCGCTGATTGACTCTACAGCGTGCTCACTATCGAGATTTGGCACATCCCCCGTCGAACCTCGTGACCGGTTTAGCGCATCAAGAATCAACGACATGCCCACCCCTTCCTAGTAAAGACAGCATAAAACATAACTCACTCCTTCTGAACTTCAACGTCAGTATCCATGAGCCATTGTCTGGCCTGCTCCGCCGTGATGTGAAAACCGAGCTGTTTGTTCAAATTGAGCAGCGTCTGCAAACCAATCATGCCGTCGTCGATCAAAGCGTGTTCACGCTGAAACAGTAGAACACGCTCCCGCAGTATATGATTGAAGACCTGATCCGCTAAAGGCTCAGATTGACCATCGAGCTGCGCAAACCATCTGGCTACTGACGCCACCGCGGCGTCCTCCTCTCCCAGTGACAAGCTCTCTTCAAAGCCCTGGGGAACGCGCCAGAGGAAACGATAGCGGCCGGTCCAGTAAGGGGCGAGTTCAGCCAGACTGACCTGCGCCACACCTTGTTTGGACAGCACCCAGGCGCGCGAGCCCTCCATACCCAATAACAGAACTTCGGCGGAGAAACGTTCTGGAGAAACCGCATCCAACGACAAAGGCCGATCAATATCCGCCAGTTCATCCCAGGTCCAGGCCATACCCTCAAAACAGGAGACACCACCACCCACCTCTCGCTGACAGGGCGAATCTGGAACCGGAGCCTCGGAGTAAAGCTTCCAGATATAGGAGAGGCTGGACCCTGTCGGCAACATCACACTGGCCATCGATGCGGTGGCTACCGATGGCGATACCGCCAAGGGCGCTGCTTCCGGTGCCTTCACTACCTGGATATCTCGCGAGTCTTCAGCAGGGGAAAATACCGTCGCCGTTTGCGTTACCGGGCCACTTACCGGCGCAATAGCCGCGGTAGACTCGAGCGCTGTTGTCACGCTGCCTGCCGCCGCAGGTGCTGCGGGAACGACGGCGTGATTCCCCAGCAACCAACCTGCAATCCAGACGCACAGCCCTGCCACTCCTGCAATAGCAAACCATTTCCAGTTGGGGGTCAGGGTATAGGGTTCGCCGAGCACCTCGCTAGCGGCCTGCTTCAGCATGGATTGATCGACTCGCGACTTGTTGCGGCCATATGCACCCAACAGAAGACGATCACAAAGAACATTAATCAGGCGTGGGATACCTCTAGTCGCCTTGTGGATACCTCGCACAAGGGCGCTACCGAAAATGACTCTTTCCGGGCTCATGCCTGCCACTTGAAGCCGATGGCGAATGTAGGCGCCGGTCTCCTCCAGGTTCAGCGGCTCGAGGTTATAGCGCGCGGTAATGCGTTGATTAAGCTGCCGCAACTCCGGGCGCGCCAACATCTCCGCCAATTCCGGCTGTCCGATCAGGATGATCTGCAGCAGCTTCTCGCTATTTGTTTCAAGGTTTGTCAACAGCCTGATCTGTTCCAGAACCTCAAAATCCAGATGTTGTGCCTCATCGATAAGCAGGACGGTGCGCCGCCCTCGCATATGGTTCTCTAGCAGGAAATGCTGCAGATCGTCCGTCAGCGATTTTAAGGTGTGCCGCTGTCTGTCGTAGCGCACACCCAATTCATCACAGACGCTGGCCAACAACTCCTTCGCATTTAGCGCTGGGTTGAGAATGATCGCCACATCCGTATCGGGAGGCAGTTGCTCCAACAAGCAGCGATTAATGGTCGTTTTACCGGTACCGACCTCGCCGGTCAGAAGGATAAAACCACCCCCAGCGCCAACCCCATACAACAGGTGCGCCAACGCATCCCGATGGCGGGGACTCATGAAAAGGTAGCGGGGATTGACCGCTATCGAGAAGGGCGCTTCGTTCAGCCCAAAGTACTGGTAATACATACAATAGCCCGCAATTGAGCTAAACGCCCCGGTCTGCTGGCATTATGCCCAAAGGTTGGGGACAGTCAATCGTCATACCTGGAAAGAAAAGCCGATTGCCGAGCAAGCGCATCGCGATGTACGCCTTCATCGCTCAGCGCAACCCACTCCGCACCGGTATCAAAGCCATGACCGACGCCCTCATACACGGTCCAGTCTTCAGGTTGTCCTGCTTGCAACTGCCGGCGAGCCTCCTCCGTACAGGGTTCATGGGGTGTAATCAGCGCCTGACCGGCAAACACGAGACCCAGGCTATCGATGAGTTCAGCTACGGTGTTTCCGACCGCGGGGCCTCC
>JABSPW010000137.1 GCA_013214285.1 Halioglobus sp.
TGGCGCTGGTCGCGTTCACCGGCACCCTGCAATTCCTGCCCGGCATTGTCGCCACCCCCTACTGGCAAAAAGCCAACCGCACCGGTCTGCTGGCAGGCCTCGCTGGCGGATTGAGCATCTGGTGCGCGACCATGCTGTTTCCGCTGCTGGGCGGCGAACCACCACAAGCCCTGCTGACACCGCTTACAGCGGTGCTGCAAACCGATCAGTTATGGATAGCCGCGACCACCGCATCTCTGGGTCTCAATGCGGGCTTATTCATTGCCATTTCCCTGCTGACGCGACGCGGGCAGGAGGAGAAAATCGCCGCGGAAATCTGTTCTATGGATGCGCGTGCACGTTCGATACGTCAGGTGCTATCGGTCTATAACGCGGACGACTTCAGTGCACGATTGGCACAGGCCTTGGGCGATAAAACCGCGGCCTACGAGGTACAGCGCGCACTGAATGAACTGCAGTTCCCTGCCACCGAAGCGCGGCCCTACGCGCTGAGGCGGCTGCGCGCCCGTCTCGAAGCTAACCTGTCAGGCCTTTTTGGCCCCACCGAGGCCCATCGCATCATCGAAGGCTACATCCCGTTTGTTTCTGGCGAACATACTGATGGGGAGGACATCCACCTCATTGAACGCAATATCGATCGCGCAAAGCCGCACTTCAGGGGGCTTGCCGCAGACCTTGATAACCTGCGACGCCACCACCGGGAGACGTTGGATAAGTTGCCCATCGGCGCTTGCTCCATCGGCGCCGATGGCGAAGTGTTGATGTGGAACCAGAGCATGCAAGGTATCACCGCGATCCCACCACAAGAAGTCATCGGCTCGCTGTCAACCTCCATACCCGAACCCTGGGGCAGCGCATTAAACAGCTTTAGCACCGGTGCAGCGGATACGGCTGTAAAGGTGGAAGTCGTAATCGACAAAGACACGTCACGCTGGATCAGTCTGCATAAGACCAATATTGATGCAGAGTCCAATAGCAACACCGTGATCATAGTAGAAGATATTACCGACTTGGAAATGCTGGAGGGCGAGCTCTTACACAATGAGCGCCTCGCATCAATCGGCCGCCTAGCGGCAGGTGTCGCGCACGAGATCGGCAATCCGATCACCGGTATTGCCTGCCTCGCACAGAACCTCGAGTACGAAGAGGATCAAAGCGAGATCCGTCAAATGGCGCAAGACATTTTGAAGCAGACCGGGCGCGTCTCGCGCATCGTGGAATCACTCATGAACTTCTCCCATACAGGAGAGCATCCAGGCGACGCCACCCTCCAGCCAACCAATCTCGCCGACTGCGTTGACGAGGCCATCCATCTGCTTGAGCTGGACCACGTGGCGCGACCGGCCAGTTTTGAAAACCGCTGTGATCGCGAACTGCTGGTGCTGGCGGACAGCCAACGCCTACTGCAGGTCTTCGTCAATCTGCTGAGCAATGCGCGGGATGCCTGCGATACCAGCGCGGAAATACGGGTCAGCGCAACCGTAAACGGCCAGCAGGTGTCGGTCGATGTCGACGATAATGGCTGCGGTATTCCTCAAGCAATGCAAAATCAGGTCTTCGAGCCTTTTTACACCACCAAAGAACCGGGTGCCGGAACAGGCCTCGGATTGGCGCTGGTCTTCAGCATCATGGAGGACATGAACGGTCGGATTCAGATTACCAGCCCCCTGCACCGCGACGCCCAGCGCACACCTGGCACCCGCATGACGCTGCACCTGCCGCACACTCAATACGGGCCGCATTTCGATTTGTAACTTGACGTCACACTCGCTGCAGCCGGCAAAACTGGAAAATACCGCCCATTCGGTTTATTTTGTGTCGTTCCTACACAGAGGTAACACGGTATGCACAAAATACTCGTGGTCGAAGATGAGTCCGTTATTCGCGCGGCGTTGCGCCGCTTGCTGGAACGCAACGGCTACGAGGTCAGCGAGGCCGGGGCCGTGCAGGAAGCGGAAAAGGCCACCACCCTTGTGGATTTCGACCTGATCATCAGTGATCTGCGTCTGCCCGGTGCTCCTGGCACCGACCTCATTCACAAGGCCGGTGACGTGCCCGTGCTCATCATGACCAGTTACGCCAGCCTGCGTTCGGCGGTGGACTCCATGCGCATGGGCGCGGTGGACTATATCGCCAAGCCCTTCGACCACGACGACATGGTCAGCGCTGTACGCCGCATTATCGCCGATCACCCGATATCCCGCAGGCGTGTCGAGGCGGTGCCGAAGAGTATCCCGGCACCGGGCAGCAGCGGTCTACTCGGTAACTGTCCGGCAATGCTGACCCTCTTTGAACACATTGAACGCGTCGCGCCCACTGACTGCACGGTGCTGGTTTTGGGTGAAACGGGCACTGGCAAGGAATTGGTGGCACGCAACGTCCAACAGAATAGCCTGCGCGCGGACAAGCCAATGATCTCGGTGAACTGTGCCGCTATCCCCGACACATTGATCGAGTCAGAGCTTTTCGGCTATGAGAAGGGCGCTTTCACCGGCGCCAATGCCAGTCGCATGGGTTTGATCGAGGCGGCGGATGGTGGCACGCTTTTTCTCGATGAAATCGGTGAGCTGCCCATGGAGGCGCAGGCCCGTCTGCTGCGTTTTATCCAAGAAGGAGAGATCCGCCGCATCGGATCGGTGCAGTCGCGCAAGGTGAATGTGCGCCTCATTTGCGCGACCCATCGAGATCTACAGACGCTGGCCTCCCAAGGGCAATTTCGGCAAGACCTATTCTACCGCATCAATGTCTTGCGCTTGTCGCTGCCGCCGCTGCGCGAGCGGGGCAAGGATATTTTGCACCTCGCCGAGCGCATGGTACAAACACAGACACAGCACCTTGGCAAGACCATGATGCGGCTGTCACCGAAAGCTATTCAGGCCATCACCACTTACCAGTGGCCCGGCAATGTGCGCGAACTTGAACACGCCATCGAACGCGCTGTAATTCTCTCCGCCGGCGATGTCATCGATAACGACGCGCTGGGCATTGATCTCGAACTGGTCAACATAAACCGCCTCCGCGGTGACCAGGGATTCCCTACGCGACCCAACGCGGCGCCCATGACGGCGCCCAGAGAGCCGCAAGAGGATCTGTCATTGGAAGACTATTTTCAGCGCTTCGTGCTGGAACACCAGGACTCCATGAGTGAAACCGAACTGGCCCAGAAACTGGGTGTGTCACGCAAATGCTTGTGGGAGCGGCGACAGCGGTTTGGTATTCCGCGCAAAAAAGGCCATGTGACGCGTAACAAACTGGCCGCTGCAGAGGGAAAATAAGCGTTACCTTGTCACCCCGAGGCGCCTCACCACGGGGAATATTGGTAACATATTCCCCTACTCAAGCACGACGTGAAAACATACGATTATTCTAACTACCTGTTTTATATGTATTATTATAGCTTGGCATGGCGTGTGCATGTTTCCGCGCGCTACCGACAATAAAAATAATCATTCACGTAATAAAAATAACACGGTGCGAAGGACCTGGATGGGGGAAGTTATCTTCCCCTTTATTTCCGTTGCCTGCCCTGTATGCCGCATAGCACAGTACGGCTGGCACCCGCGACATGTCGCTGGGAAAGATGAATATTCACATCCCAAGCGCTGGGCATTTTTTGATAACTGTGGTTGTATTGACGTTATAAAAATAACACCACTCAGAAATAACAATAACGCGTAACGTGAGACCTGGATGGGGAAGACGCTGTTTTCCCCATCATTCACAGCACCGTAACCAGCATCCCTTGTGTGCTAGACTCTGCGCCTGTCAACCACCCGTAACAGGCCCAATTGCGCTTGAACATCATTCCCCGAGAGCAGCACTGCATCTCGCGCAAGCATATCAGTGACAACGCCCTCAAGGTCATGTCCCGTCTCCACGCCGGCGACTACCAGGCCTACCTCGTGGGCGGTGCGGTGCGTGACCTGCTGCGCGGCGTACCCCCTAAGGACTTCGACGTTGCTACGGACGCGACCCCAGAACAAGTCGCCGAGTTGTTCCGCAACTCGCGCATCATCGGGCGCCGCTTTCGTATTGTGCATGTGCGCTTTGGCCGCGAGATCATCGAGGTCACTACCTTTCGCGGGCATCACAGCGCGGCGGGTAATCATGAGAGCAGTCGGCGCGGCGGCAATCGCTCACGGCAGTCCGCCAGCGGCCTGCTGCTCAGAGACAATGTCTACGGTACGCTGGCGGAGGACGCGGTACGGCGAGATCTGACGGTCAATGCCCTCTACTATGATGCGCAGACCTTCGAACTGTTCGATCACGTGCACGGGCTACCAGACCTGGAGGCCCGCAGCATCCGCATCATCGGCGACCCGGAAAAGCGTTTCACGGAGGACCCGGTGCGCATGCTACGCGTATTGCGATTTGCCGCCAAACTGGATTTCACCATTGAGGAACACACCGCAGCGGGCATTCCCCCGTGTGCCCGACTACTGCTGGAAATTCCGCCGGCGCGTTTGTTTGACGAGTTTTTGAAACTCTTCCTCTCCGGCTTTGCCGCGACGACATTCGAACAATTGCTGACGTTCGATCTGTTGCGCTACCTGTTCCCCGATACCAGCGCCGCCCTGCGCGAGGAGAATGCCCTCACGCTGATACGCGCCGCCATGGAGAACACCGACGCCCGCATCGGCAATAACAAACCCGTGACACCCGCATTCATACTCGCGGCGCTGTTGTGGCCGGTGGCCCATCAGGCATTCCTGCGTTACGGCGACAGGGGCGACTCGCCTATGGTGGCGATGCACGCCGCATCAATGGACACGCTGGCCGAAGCAAACCGTCACGTGTCAATTCCGCGCCGCTTTGCACAACCCATCCGGGAAATCTGGGAATTCCAGCTGCGCTTGCAGCGCAAAAGCGGCCGCAAGGCAGCGGAGCTGGTCGATCATCGGCGTTTTCGCGCAGCCTACGACTTCTTGCTGTTACGCGAGCAGGCAGGCGAGAAAACCGATGGCCTGGGCGCGTTCTGGACTGAGGTTCAGACGCTATCACCACAGCAGCGCCTGGCGAGTATGTCCGCCGGAAAAGGGGGCGGAAGACGCCGTTCGCGCACGTCACGCACGCGACCTGTATCATGATAACGCCCGCTTTTGTGGCAATAGGCAGCAACCTCGGGGAGCCGCCACGTCAACTCCAGCGCGCGGTCAGCGCCCTCGCTACGCTGCCAGCTTCTGCACTACAACAAGTCTCCAGCATGTATCGCAGCACTGCCATCGGACCGGGCGAGCAGCCCGACTACCTGAACGCGGTAGCCCTATTACACACTGCCCTTGAGCCCGACGCCCTGCTCCTTGCACTGCAGAGCATCGAACATGCACAGGGCCGAGAGCGCGGGGAGCGCTGGGGTCCGCGGACACTGGACCTTGACCTGCTGCTCTACGGACAACAAGAGATTCACAGCTCGCACCTTACGGTACCGCATCCGCGTATGCACGAGCGCGATTTTGTGCTGTACCCCCTGCGCGAAATCAGCAACACTAGCCTGGTGCTGCCTGGCGGCAAGGATATCGACTACCTGCTGGAGCAACTTCCGCCGGGTGAGCTGGAAAAACTCCCGGACCCATTGCGGGTTCAATAGGCAGTGACAGCGGTGATAGCGCAAAGCAGTACCATCAGCGTGGACTTGAAAGGGCGCACCCCACCCGCGTTCATTGCCGTAGAAGGCGCCATCGGAGTCGGTAAGACTACACTGGCCAACAAGCTTGCGGCCAGTTTTAACTACGCGACCTTGCTGGAGGCGGCGGAAGAAAACCCCTTCCTTGAAAAGTTTTATCGCAATCGTGAGCAAGCAGCCCTCGCGACGCAACTCTTTTTCCTGTTTCAGCGCACACAGAAAATACAGGATATGCGCCAAGCGGACATTTTTGAGCCTGCGCGTGTCGCCGATTTTCTCATTGAAAAAGATCCCCTTTTTGCGCGAATCAACCTCGACCGGGACGAGTATGGCTTATACGAGAGGGTCTACCAGCAACTCACCATCGATGCACCGCGGCCCGATCTTGTTGTGTACCTGCAAGCCCCCACTGATGTACTGTTATCTCGTATCCACAGTCGAGGCCTGCCGATGGAACAGGACATCGATCGGGACTATTTAGAGCGCTTGAACGAGGCTTACAGCGAGTTTTTCTTATACTACGACGACGCACCACTGCTAATCGTCAACGCCAGTGAAATCGACCTCGCAAATAGCGTGTCCGATTACCAGAACCTGGTAAACCATCTACTCGATATTCGCGGTGGACGCCACTATTTCAATCCTACGTTTTTCAGATAGTATGACGCTGCCGCGCTATTTGAAGCGATTTGACATAACCGGACAGGACGCTAGCCATGGGCAAAATCACCATCAGCACCCTGGACAAGATGAAGGCCAGTGGCGAGAAATTCGTCTGCATCACAGCCTATGACGCGACGTTTGCCCGCATCATTAGCGATGTTGGCGCCGAGACCATTCTGGTGGGTGATTCATTGGGCATGGTGCTACAGGGCCATGACAGCACCATCCCCGTTACGATCGAAGATATGGCCTACCACACCCGGTGCGTGTGCCGGGCAAACCCCCAATCGTTGGTCATTGCCGACATGCCCTTCATGAGCTACTCGTCCACGGACCAAGCCATGGCGAACGCCACTCTGCTCATGCAGGCGGGGGCACATATGGTCAAGCTGGAAGGCGGCACCCGGCTTTCCGCTACGATTACCAGCCTGGTGGAACGGGGTATTCCAGTGTGCGCGCACCTGGGCCTCACGCCGCAGTCGGTCAACGTATTTGGCGGTTTCAAGGTACAGGGGCGCACCCCGAAGGCCGCCAAATCCATCCGCGCAGAAGCCGTCGAGATCCAGGATGCCGGTGCCAGCCTGCTGGTCCTGGAGTGCATCCCCGCCGGTCTCGCCGGGGACATCAGCAGCAAGCTGGATATCCCCGTGATCGGTATCGGTGCGGGCAGGGATACCGACGGTCAGGTCCTGGTGATGCACGACCTGTTGGGGCTATCGACACACACCCCGCGCTTTGTGGAGAACTTCATGACGGGGCAAGACAGCATCCAGGGCGGCCTGCGGGCCTTCGTCGACGCCGTCAAGTCCGGTGCATACCCGAAGGACGAACATACCTACGTCTGATACCGACCGACAACACGGTTGATGGTAAGTACTTACTATCAGGGTGTTTCGCAGCTGCACAAGTAGCTGGCACCGTGCTTCCTTTGGTAACAGATTATGTGAATTTTGCATAAAAACTCGTTGCTGCGTAGGGGGGCTTACGGCATACTTGCCCCACTCGGGCGACCAGACACACGGCGTTACGCCCTGGTTTTTGGCCCGCTTTGCATTGTCACGGGGATCCGTTGGATATGCGAACGTACAACAGCAGTGCAGCGATACAGTCCACACTTGCCGCTTTTCGCGCCAGGGGACAGCGTATCGCCTTTGTGCCCACCATGGGCAACTTGCACGAAGGTCATCTCGATTTAGTCCGCAAGGCACAACGCCTGTGCGATGTCGTCGTCGTTAGCATCTTCGTGAACCCGCTGCAGTTCGGCCCCCATGAGGATCTTGATGCCTACCCACGGACGCTCGCTGCGGACAAGGAAAAACTGTTTGCAGAGGGGGTGCAGGTGCTTTTCGCCCCGGGCGTCAAGGAGATCTATCCCCAGGGTATGGCTGCACAAAGCATCGTGCACGTGCCAGACCTTGGCGATACCTTATGTGGACGCAGCCGTCCCGGCCACTTCGACGGGGTAACCACGGTGGTCAGCAAACTGTTCAATATCGTACAGCCTGACGTTGCCGTCTTTGGAGAGAAGGACTTCCAGCAATTATCTATTATCCGCAAGATGGTGATTGATCTGTGTATGCCGATTGACATTGTGGGCGTGGTTACTACCCGCGAGGCGGACGGGCTGGCAAAGAGTTCCCGCAATGGCTACTTGACCAAAGAGCAGCGTGCAGTGGCACCCCTGCTCAATCAGGTGCTGCGTGATTGTCGCGAGGCGATCGCCTGCGGTTTCGACAACTTCCTCCAGTTGGAATCCCACGCGCGAATGCAACTGCTGCAGGCGGGGTTTGACCCGGACTATTTCGAAATTCGTGATGCCCACACACTGTCCACTGTCTCCGAGGACACCGAGGAGGTTGCGATCCTTGCAGCCGCGCGGCTTGGCAAAACACGCCTCATCGACAATGTGCGCTTGGCGCTGAATCCCGTCTCCGACTGGGTCATGCTGGCTGGCATTTAGCGCCGCCACATTCGGCATACTTTCGTGGAAGGCCGCGCGGTGCGACTGCACTGGCTCTGAAACAGCATACTGTGCTTCGTGGTCGCCTGCAGGTGCCAGCCATCGGCATGGCCAGTAACCCATAAGGCCCATGAACCCCTGTCCAAGCCTGTGATTTTTTCAGTATTATTCAAGCCTCTGCCGTCAATCTGAAAAGAGCGCTGCGCCATGTCCGAGTCCACGACCCGCCCCGTGCCTGCCAACTTCCGCAACGCACACATCAACGCCGATGCCTATCGTAATATGTACCAACGCTCCCTCGATGATCCAGAGGGCTTCTGGACGGACATGGCCCACAATTTTTTATCTTGGGACAGGCTCTGGGATTCAGTGCGCAGCTATGATTTCGTTGGCGGCATGGCAGAGTGGTTCGCTGGAGGTAAACTGAATGTTTGTTACAACTGCGTCGATCGCCACCTGCCGCAGCGCGCCGACCAGAC
>JABSPW010000138.1 GCA_013214285.1 Halioglobus sp.
GCCAATCGGGCTCTGGGTTGATGTGCTTATCGAGGATCTGGCTCCCGACCCCGCTGGTCGTTGGCTGGACATAAACATGCAGCGCTTTACACGGTCGGAGAGGTCTTTGGTCACACCGGCAGTCAATGCGATCTTGTCGCCGTTTACCGCCGACAGCAAAATAACGGCGCTGCCCAGTTTGTTCTTGCACTGATCCATGGTATCGCGCAGGGACTTCGCATCCGCACCGTCCACGTTAGCCGCCAGCACCTTGACGCCATTCACCTCGACGGCGCTCGTGGTCAGGTCACCACCGGTGCCCGAGGCAAGTCTTTGCTGCAGACGAGCAATTTCTTTCTCAAGCTCGCGGTTCTCGCTGCGCATGGCCGTCACCCGCTCAGCGACAGTATCCGCCGCAGCCTTGACCACATCGCAGACGGCCTCAAGCTGCCCTTCCCGTGCGTCAATCAGGTCCAGGGCACCTGCGCCGGTGACCCCTTCCACGCGCCGCACGCCCGCCGCTACACCACCCTCCGAGACAATGCGCAGTAACCCAATGTCCCCGGTACGATCCACGTGGGTGCCGCCACACAACTCGACAGAAAAGTCGTCCTCTCCCATAGATAGCACACGCACCTCATCGCCATATTTTTCGCCGAAAAGGGCCATGGCGCCACTCGCCACAGCGTCATCCATAGACATCAGACGCGTAATCACCGCCGTGTTCGCGCGAATCTGGTCGTTGACCAAAGTCTCGATGGCTTTTAACTCCACTTGGCTCAGCGCTTCGGGGTGGGAAAAATCGAAACGCAAACGCTGCGAATCCACCAGCGAGCCCTTCTGCCGCACATGGTCGCCAAGAACTGCGCGCAAGGCCGCGTGTAATAGATGGGTGGCACTGTGGTTCAGGCGGGTGCGCTGACGCAGTTCCGGATCGACTTGCGCGAACAGCGCATCACCCCTGCTGACCGTCCCGGCGAGCACCTTCACATGGTGCAGGTATTGCTCCGCGGCTTTCGTGGTATCTGTCACTTCAAGTCGCTTTTCCTCAGCTGTCAGGTAACCCGTATCACCCGCCTGTCCACCTGACTCGGCGTAGAAAGGCGTCCGATCGAGCACCACAATGCCAGTCTCATCAATTGCCAAACTGTCCACCTCGGCACCCTCACGCAGGAGCGCTACCACACGACCTTCTCCCGATATACCACCATAGCCGGTAAATTCCGTACTTCCAGCCAGCGTCAAGACATCGCTGTAATCGACTTTGAAGGCACCACGCTCCTGCGAACGAGAACGCTGTTGCGCCATCGCAGCCTCATAACCCGGTATGTCCAGAGTTAGGCCGCGTTCACGGGCGATATCGTTAGTCAGATCAGTAGGAAAACCGTAGGTATCGTGTAGCTTGAATACGATATCCCCAGGAATCTGCGCACCGTCAATAGCGATCAGCGCCTCTTCGAGGATTTGCATTCCCTTATCAAGGGTGCGGGCAAACTGCTCCTCCTCTGTCAGCAACGCCTTTTCGATCTGAGGCTGCGCCTGCGTCAATCCCGGGTATGCGTTACCCATCTGCTCAACCAACGTTGGAACCAGTTTATAAAAGAAAGGTCCGTGCGCCCCAAGTTTATTACCATGGCGAACAGCCCTCCGAATGATACGCCGCAGGACATACCCTCTACCCTCATTGCCCGGCAGGACCCCATCGCCAATAAGAAAAGCGCAGGAACGTATGTGATCCGCGATGACACGCAGTGACTTATCTTTTAGATCCTTTACCTTGAGAATTCTCGCGGCCTCATCGATCAATGCGCGAAACAGATCGATATCGTAATTGCTGTGGACGCCCTGCAGCACCGCGGCGATGCGTTCCAGACCCATACCGGTATCTACGGACGGGCTTGGCAACGGATACAACTCACCCGCCGTATCGCGGTTGTACTGCATAAACACCAGGTTCCAGATTTCAACGTAGCGATCCATCTCTTCACCCGCAGTGCCGGGGGGACCACCCGGCACGTCGTCACCGTGATCATAGAATATTTCACTACAAGGACCACATGGACCGGTATCACCCATCTGCCAGAAATTGTCCTCATCAAGACGCGAGATACGCTCCCTGGGAAAACCGATTTCCTCGACCCAGATCCTTTCCGCCTCGTCGTCGGAAATATGACAGGTCACCCACAACTTCTGCGGTGCAAGCCCGAGCGTTTGTGTGAGAAACTCCCAGGCGAAGCGGATGGCATCGCGTTTGAAATAGTCACCAAAGCTGAAGTTTCCCAACATCTCGAAAAAGGTATGATGACGCGCGGTGTAGCCCACGTTCTCCAGATCATTGTGTTTACCGCCGGCGCGCACACAACGTTGGCTGCTGGTCGCTCTGTGGTAAGCGCGTTTTTCACTACCAAGAAAGACATCTTTAAACTGATTCATCCCGGCATTGGTGAACAATAGACTCGGGTCATTACCCGGCACCAGCGAGCTACTCGCAACCCGCTTGTGTGCGTGCTGTTCAAAGTAAGCCAGGAAGGCCTCGCGTATCTCTCCGGTCTGCATCGGTCGTCTCGGTGTAGGGGCGATCAGCCCGTGTTTTGCTGCGTCATATCCTGTTCGGCATAGGTGCGACCACCTATGACATGCAGGTGCAGGTGATAAATGGTCATACCGACGGATTCGCCATTATTGACCACCAGACGAAAGCCCTCCCCCACCCCCAGATCCCGCGCCACGCGGGTGGCCACCAGCATCAGATGGCCCAACAGCACCTGGTCATCGATATCGGCATCGACCAGCATGCGGATCGGCTTGCGCGGAATGACCAGCGCATGCACAGGTGCCTGGGGGTTGATGTCATGGATAGCAATACAGTGCTCATCCTCGTAAATCAACTCGCTGGGAATATCGCCGTTGATAATCTTTGTGAAAATACTGTCAGACATAGCCTGCGTCAGCCCAGTTTCTCGTCAGCAGTGAGGGGCCGCGCCTCGCTCTCCAGCATCACCGGAATACCATCGCGGACGGGAAACGCCAGACCCGAGGCTCGGCAAATCAGTTCATCGTTGTCCTTGTCATACTCCACCGGCGCCTTGCTCACCGGGCACACCAGGATACTGAGCAGTTTTTTATCGATCATGATGGTCTCACAGCACCGGAACGGGCGGCCATTATACGGTTTTTTTCAGGGATTGGGCACGTCGGGCGCGGACGACTCCGCGGCGCCGGATCCCGCAGACAAGGTGGGGACTGGCTCCGGCATGGGAGGCGCCAACAGCTGCGGATCAATGCGCCGGTCGCGCCAATTCATACGCCAGTCTAGATGCGCGCCGGTTGACCGCCCCGTTGATCCGATCTCACCAATTTTGTCTCCCGCGGCAAGCTCCTGACCGACCGTCACCTCGACCTGACTCATATGCAAGAAGGCTGATGAAAAGCCATAGCCGTGATCCAGGAAAACGGTACCCCCGGAGTAAAACAGGTCGGGCTCCGCCAACGTCACCACGCCGGGAGCAGGAGCCACCACAGGGGTGCCGGTCGGCATGGCTACATCTACGCCATAGTGGGGTCGCCCTGGGGATCCGTTATAGTAGCGCTGGCTGCCATAGACGCCTGAGATAGGACCAATAGCGGGCCACTGAAAACCTGCCAGCGCAGCTGTCATCAAATCTGGCCTGTCCAGTCGCCGTGCCCGGGCGGCGTTGATTAAAATCTGCTCCCGGCGGATGCGCGCCATGTGTTCCGGCGACGGTCTCACTGTTTTTCGAGGCACGCCCTCAACACGCTGAACGGCATATTCTCGCGGTCGAATATGCAATATCTGATGGCAGGGCATCGCACCACTCACGACCAGTTCAGCACTGCTTGCCGCATCGCGACCAAAACCAGCCACCACGGTGCCATCCACCTGCACGGTCAGCGCTTCACCATCCAACGTAACCTGACTGTCGGGCGCTACCCTGCCCCAGACCAGACCTCCTTGGGTAAGATGACCACCCTGTGCGTGAAGACAACTGGTCCAGGCAACATCTGTCGACAGCACAATAAGCGTCAAAATGACGCGTCGTACGATGCCCGCACCGACACCTTGTTCAGCAGCCACAGACGCAATCTTTCCCCGTTGCAATTGCATAGCCCACGCTTTCCTATCAGAATGATAACGTTGTAACAGTAAACACGTGTCAGCGGCAACCGCATTCAGCCACGCGCGGATACAGTCTAGAAGACGACCATGGGACGCTATCGACCACCACGCAAGCGCAGTTCCACCTATATCACTCCCGAGGGCGCACAAGCTCTGAGAGAGGAACTACACCAACTGTGGAAAGTGGAGCGTCCGCAGGTGACCGACGCAGTGCATGAAGCAGCCAAGAATGGCGACCGTTCCGAGAATGGCGACTATATCTATGGCAAACGGCGCCTCAGAGAAATTGATTCCCGGGTGCGGTTCCTAAACAAGCGGCTTGATGAACTTAAGGTGGTGACACGTTTACCCGCCGACAAGGATAAAGTTTTTTTTGGTGCATGGGTAACGCTACAGAACAAAGTCGGCGAACAACAACGGTGGCGCATTGTCGGACCAGATGAATTTGATCTCTCCGAGAGAAAACTCAGTATGGACTCACCTCTAGCGCGCGCAATGCTGGGCAAGCGCCTGCATGATCTCGTGACCGTGCAAAGCCCCAGCGGCGAACAGCGTTACTCTGTCACTGTCATACAGTACATAGACCACATTGAAACGGGGCCCGGTTAATACGAGCTAAAGCGAGAGCACCTGTCAGACCATTTGGTCACAATAATTAGTTCAAAGCTCCGTATATGATATTTTCCAACTGCCCGCGGAAATTAAACGTGCGTGAGGGTATCAGCTGGGTCATAAAGATCACTGTCATCTGCTCTTGCGGGTCGACCCAAAACAGCGTGCTGGCCAATCCACCCCAGTAAAAAATGTTGGGGGAGACCGGGTGTCCATTACGCACCGGGTCGATAGTACTGGCGAAACCTAATCCAAAACCTACGCCCTCGTAGGCAGCCTCGCTGAAACTGCCGGCAGCGAAAGCGCTCATGTCCAAGCCGCCAGGGATATGATTACGCGTCATAAACTGCAAGGTACGCGGGCCAAGGATGCGCACGCCATCCCGAGTGCCACCCCCCAGCAACATTTCACAGAAGCGATAGTAATCGCCTACGGTCGAAATCAGCCCACCTCCGCCAGAATAAAAACTGCGACTCGCGAACTGACTGTCTCTTGCATCATCAGTGAGATCCTTGCCCTTTTGCATATTGCGCGAGTAACAAGATGCAAAGCGTTGCACCTTGTCGTCAGGAATTTCGAAGAGCGTATCGTCCATACCCAATGGTTCGAAAAGTATTTTTCGCAAATAGTCAGGCAGGCTCTGACCGCTCAATACCTCAATAAGGTAGCCAAGCACATCTGTTGACAGCGAATAGTTCCAACGCTCTCCTGGAGAATATACCAGAGGTAATTGAGACAGCTCCTTGACCATCTGCTGTAAACTATAGCCCGGCTTTGGATTTCCAACCTGCAACTTGCGGTAGGCGTAATCCACGTTGGTAGCGCGAAGGAAATCGTAGGTCAGACCAGAGGTATGCATGAACAAGTCACGAATCGTCATGGGGCGCGTGACTGGAGCTGTTTCAAACAGAGGATAGGAACCCGCCTTCCAAACTGACAGCTCCTTCCATTCAGGAATGAATCGGTGGACCGGGTCATCGAGTGAGAACAAACCCTGCTCATGCAGCGTCATCATCGCTACCGACGTAATGGGCTTAGTCATGGAATAAATACGGAGGATCGTATCCTCTGTCATCGGCAGATTACGCTCGATATCACGGTAGCCTCGCACGTCCAGATAACAGATCTGGCCGCGACGCGCCACCAGCGTGATACTGCCGGGGATTTTACCCGGAGCCACGTAACGTGTATCCAGGTGCTCGCCTACCCGTGCGAGCTGGCGACCGTCAAGCCCTACCGATTCAGGTGCTACCACTTCCAACACGGTGATGTCCTCGCATTCGCCAACAACGTTGCGTAGTGATACCTGTGCCAGTCAGAAAACGCAAGCACTCCCTTGCACGGGTAACAGAACCATCGCGGAGATGATTTCGGTCCGGATAATCGCAGAGACTTCCGGTTTTGATGCACAGATTGACGCTAACGCCGCCGCGCGCGATGCCGGCTGTTTCCCGAGTGCGAAAAAAATCCCCACTGAAGGCCGCTCCGGGGGTCACGCGATAGCTACTCAAGCGGTACTTCGGCTAGCGGGGTTTCTTCCAACTGAGCCGATACGCCTTATCAGAACTGAATGAAAATTGGCGAAAACGCAAAAAATCGCGAGCACAGTCGCACAGGCAAAAGCTTTTCCGTCGCAACATTGCCCGCAACTGGCCTATTTTGCTACCATCGCGGTTGCATATCACGCTCGATGTATTCCTTTTTCCAGTGCAAATCACGGAGCAAGAATGAGCCGTCAATCCCTGCTTGACCTTGAAAATCGTGACGAGTTTGTCAGACGACATATCGGGCCGACGGAAAGACAACAGGTTGAGATGGCGCAGATTGTGGGCTATGACAGCCTGGACGCCCTGATTGAAGCAACGGTGCCAAGCGCTATTCGGCGCGACAAGCCAATGGCACTGCCCGGCGCTCAAACTGAGCGGCAGGTCATTGAACGCCTGCGCGAACTTGGCGCATTGAATACCATCAACCGCTCGTTTATCGGTACCGGGTACCACGACACCATCACGCCTCCCGTCATTCAGCGCAATGTCCTGGAAAACCCAGGCTGGTATACCGCCTACACCCCTTACCAACCAGAAATTTCTCAGGGTCGCCTGGAAGCGCTATTGACTTACCAGCAGATGATCATAGATCTCACCGGCATGGAGCTAGCCAATGCCTCCATGCTAGACGAGAGCACTGCGGCAGCAGAAGCCATGACCTTGCTACAAAGGGTCAACAAAAAAAATCGCAGCAATACTTTTCTTGTAGCCGAGGACTGTCATCCACAAAGCATTGCAGTGATAAACACCCGTGCTGAGCTGCTCGGTATCGACGTTGTAATTGGCGACCCATCGGAACTGCTTGAGAAGCATGAGGCCTTTGGGCTGCTGCTGCAATACCCTGGCACCTATGGCCACCTCACTGATATCTCGCCACTCGTTGAGCAGGCACACGGCGCCGCCACACTGGTCGCGGTCTGCGCCGACATCATGTCGCTATTACTGGTCAAAGCACCTGGCTCACTAGGCGCTGACGTCGTCGTTGGCAGCAGCCAACGCTTCGGCGTGCCAATGGGTTTTGGTGGTCCACACGCGGCCTATTTCGCCACCCGGGACGCCTACAAGCGCTCCATACCAGGACGCATTATAGGCGTTTCTATCGACCGCCGCGGCAACCAGGCCTTGCGCATGGCCATGCAAACCAGGGAGCAACACATCCGACGCGAGAAGGCCACCAGCAATATCTGCACGGCACAGGCACTACTCGCAATCATAGCTGCATTCTATGCCATGTACCACGGGCCGCGCGGATTGCGCGACATAGCCACCCGTATCCAGAGAATGACCTGCATTGTACAGAAAGGGTTAGAAGACGCGGGTTTCTCTGCCGACAACGCATTCTACTTCGACACCTTAACTTATACCGTGGGAGATAAACAGCAGGCTATAGTGCAGCGAGCCCTGTCCAACGGTCTCAACTTGCGTATCATCGGTGAAGAGCGCCTAGGCATTTCACTGGATGAAACAACCACTCGCAAGGACATAACCGATCTCTGGCAGGCATTTACTGGCAACGTCGCACTGCCGTCGGTGGATCGTGTCGACAATGCGGTGCGGGAGAACGCTGGCATACCGGACCTATTAATGCGTCCCGCGGATTACCTGCAACACCCCTTGTTCAATGACTATCACTCGGAGACCGAGATGCTCCGTTACATGCGCCACCTGGAGCACAAGGACATCGCGCTAAATCGCGCCATGATCCCGCTAGGCAGCTGCACCATGAAGCTCAATGCCACCACCGAGATGGTACCAATCACCTGGCCGGAATTTGCCAATATTCACCCCTTCGCACCGTCAAACCAGACCACAGGTTACCAGTCACTGCTTGCAGAGTTGGAAATAATGCTGCAAGAGTGTACCGGCTATGATGCCATTTCCTTGCAACCTAATGCGGGCTCCCAGGGCGAATATGCGGGGCTGCTGGCCATCCGTCGCTATCACGAAAGTCGCGGCGAGTCCCAGCGCAACGTCTGCCTAATCCCGTCTTCTGCCCACGGCACCAACCCGGCGAGCGCGGCGTTGGCCGGTATGCGGGTCGTGATTGTCGATTGCGACGCAAACGGCAACGTCGACATGACGGACCTGAAAGAAAAAGCTGGCCGCCACGCGACTGACCTGTCCTGCATCATGGTGACCTACCCCTCCACCCACGGCGTCTTCGAGGAATCTATCATCGAACTTTGCGAGACCATTCACGCGCACGGTGGACAAGTCTACGTAGACGGGGCCAATCTGAATGCGTTAGTGGGTGTTGCACCTCCGGGAAAGTTTGGCGCCGATGTATCCCACCT
>JABSPW010000139.1 GCA_013214285.1 Halioglobus sp.
CGGGACAGTATCGAGCGTTTCGTGCAGGATCACTACGCGCCGACGCAACGTGCTGCCCTGATCTCTAGCGACCTGGGATACAGTCCTGCGAATTGGCGTCTTTACGCGGACATGGGTTGGCTGGGGTTGCCGTTCGAGGAGCGTTACGGTGGTTATGGCGGCAGCCCGGTAGACACGGCTATTCTGATGGAGGCCCTGGGCCGTGGGCTGGTGTTGGAGCCCTACATCAGTAGCGTGCTGATGGGGGGTGGGCTGGTTGCGGCAGCGGGTTTGCACGCGCAGAAAGACGCTATTTTGCCGCGTTTGATCGCCGGCGAGCTTACCCTGGCCTGTGCTTACCTCGAGCCCCAGTCGCGCTTTAACCCCGCGGATGTGGAGACCACAGCCGATGCAGTAGGCGACGGTTATCGCATTGATGGACACAAGTGTGTTGTCTACCAGGGATCGTCTGCGGACCGCATTATTGTCTCTGCGCGGACGGCTGGATCTCGATGTGAACGGGTGGGCATCTCTCTCTTCTTGCTGTCACCGAACCATCCTGGGGTCACGCGTAAGGATTACAAGACGTTAGACGGCCAAAATGCCAGTGAATTCTACTTTCGCGACGTGCGTCTGGGTCATGAGTGTCTGCTAGGCGAAGTGGGTCAAGCGTTGCCGTCTATCGAACAGACCCTCGACCGTGTGGTGAGTGCTGTTTGCGCGGAGGCAGTAGGTGCTATGGAAGCGTCGAATGCGATCACCCGCGACTATATTAAGAAGCGTGAGCAGTTCGGTGTGCCCATTGGCAGCTTTCAGGTTTTGCAGCACCGCTGGGTGGATATGCACACGGAGGCGGAGATGGCAAAATCCATGTCTGACGTGCTGGCCATGCGGCTACGCGACGGCGATGCGGAGGGTGGCGCGATGGTTGCTGCTGCCAAAGTGCGTGTTGGCAAGGCGGCCCAGGCCGTTGGACAGGGTGCGGTTCAGCTGCACGGTGGTATTGGTATGACGGATGAGTATCCGATAGGACACTATTACAAACGTTTGATGATGATTGATATGTTGTTTGGTAATCAGGATTATCATGCCACGCAATACGAGCGTCTCACGGCGGCAGCGTCGTAGTAAGCAGAAGGCAACTCTTTATGCAACAGGCAACAGGCACCGCGACTCGAGAGGGTGAGCTGCTTTGGCGGCCTGCGGCCACGCGCGTCGAGAAAGCGGGTCTCTACGCCTTTCGGTGCTGGGTCAACGAAGAATTTGGTAAAGCTTTCGAGACCTACGATGATTTATGGCGCTGGTCCGTAGCGCAGCCCGAAGCGTTCTGGGAATCTATCTGGCGCTTCTATGAGATTGCGCCACAAACGTCCTATGCAAGGGTGCTGAGCAATGCGGCTATGCCTGGGGCGAGGTGGTTCGAAGGTGCTAAAGTCAATTTTGCCGAACACTTGTTGCGTCAAGGCGCGCTGGCTGATCTGTCGCGCACCGCTGTCTTTGCAGAGTCGGAGAGTCTCGATTCCATAGATCTTTGCTGGGCGGAACTGCGCCAGCAGGTCGTAGTTTTGGCAACTTACTTGCGTGAAGCAGGCGTGCAACCGGGCGATCGTATCGTCGCTTACCTGCCCATGTCCACTCAGGCCGTTGTCGCCCTGCTGGCCTGTGCCAGTGTCGGGGCAGTCTGGTCTTGCTGTTCGCCCGACTTCGGTGTGCAGAGTGTGGTGGAGCGTTTCGGACAGATCCAGCCGAAGCTCATCATCGCAATTGCTCACTATCGTTACAATGGTAAAGCGTTCGATCGTCGTGCTGAGCTGTCTGATATGCTTGCTGCACTGCCCACATTAACAGAGTTAATTTACCTGCCCTGGGCTGACGCTGATACGCCACAACCGCCGTCGACACCCGAGTACTGTAAACTGACATGGTGGCGGGATTGTCTAGGTGCCAACAACGCGTCGTATGCCACATTCGACTTTGCAGCCATGCCTTTCGAAGCCCCCCTGTGGATTTCCTACAGCTCTGGCACCACGGGCGCCCCTAAGGGCATTGTCCACAGCCAGGGCGGTGCGCTGGTCGAGTACGTCAAGTACGCCTGGTTGCAAGATGATATGCACCCCGCTCAGGTGAAGTTCTTTGTCACCACCACAGGATGGACCATGTTCAACATACTTATCGGCGGTATGATGGCGGGCGCGGCGATTGTCGTTTACGATGGCAGCCCAACCTGGCCCGACCATAATCGGCTGTGGGATATAGCCGACCGTTGCCGCGTAACCTATTTCGGCGCGAGCCCAGGGTATGTCAACGCGCTGGTGCAGGCAGAGTATTCTCCTCAGGATAATTACGACCTGTCGACGGTGAAAACGATAGCGCTCACTGGTTCACCATCATCCCGAGACACCTTTCGTTGGTGCTACAAGCATGTGCACGATGATTTGCACGTCATCTCAATGAGCGGTGGTACAGATGTCAGTAGTGCGTTCATTGCAGGTGCCTCGGAGTTGCCTGTGTACGCTGGGGAAATTCAGTGCGCCTGTCTTGGTGTGGATGTGGCGGTGTTTGATGGTGCGGGCAATGAGTTGCCGCCGGGAGAAGATGGTGAACTTGTCATCCGGCAGCCGATGCCTTCCATGCCGATTTATTTTTGGGCCGATCCAGAGGGCAAGCGCTATCGCAGCAGTTACTTCGATGACTATCCCGGAGTTTGGCGTCATGGTGATCTCGTGCGGCGCACCTCGCACGGCGGTTTTGTCATTTCTGGTCGCAGCGATGCGACATTGAACCGTTTTGGAGTGCGTATTGGCACAGCGGAAATTTACCGTGCCCTGGAGACCATAGCCGATATCAAGGACAGCATGGTCGTCAGTGTGGAGTTGCCGGGCGCACAGTGCTATATGCCCTTGTTCGTGGTCCTGCAAGAGGGCGTCGAATTGAGTAATTCGCTGCTCGCTGCGATCCGCAGCAGCCTGTCAAGTTATTGTTCACCTCGACATGTGCCAGATGAGGTATGCGCCGTCGATGAAGTGCCTTATACGCTGACCGGCAAGAAGCTAGAAGTGCCCGTGAAAAAGTTGTTGATGGGTACTTCGCCGGCCAAAGCCCTGAACCGCGGTGCCATGGCCAATCCCGCAGCCATGGATTTCTTTATCCATTTTGCAGATAACTTCCGTAGCCGTACCGACCCATGATGTTTTCCAGACATCACTGCGGCGTCTCACGGCGATAGGATCGACATCCCTATGATGAAACTGACGCACATCCTGCAGAAGACAGCTCACCAGCACCCGGATCATTCAGGCATCAGCTTTTCTGGCAAGACCATCAGCTGGAAGGAAGTGCTGGAGCGTTGCGAGAGGCTGGCGGGTGGGTTGGCCACACTGAAACTGGAGGCGGGAGACCGATTGGCGATCCTGTCGCAGAATAGCGCCCGTATGGTGGAGCTGTTCTACGGTCCTTTGTGGATCGGGGTCGTACCCGTTCCGCTGAACTGGCGCTGGACCCTTCAGGAGCTGGTTCCCTGTCTCAAGGATAGCCAGCCGGTGGTGCTGGCCGCTGACGAGACTCATGCTGAAACCGCTCTTGCGCTGCAGCGGCAGTGTGCCTCGATACGCGATCTGGTTTATATGGGAGAGGGCGAGGCACCGCCGGGTTTCATCGCTTTTGAGGATCTTATCGATGGAGCGGAGCGCGTTAGTTACTGTCCTTTTGGTGGTAAAGATCTGGCAGCCATCGTTTATACGGGCGGCACTACGGGACGCTCTAAAGGTGTGATGCTTAGCCACACCAATCTGTATGTTAATGCTATGAACCACATGGAGTTCGATCCGGTGAGTGATGGGCAAAGTATTGTTCTATCTGGTCCGATGTTCCATATCAGTTCCATGTGCCGCGTCTACATCCATACGTTTATGGATGTGCATATGATCATTCTTCCCCAGTTCGACGCGGTGGCATTGATGGAAGCGGTTCAGGCCTATGGTGCGACGTCGCTGATGCTTATTTCTGCGATGGCTGCATTTCTTCTTGACCATCCTCGCTATCCCGAGTTTGACTTGTCCAGTGTGCGCAAGATCAATTACGGCGCTGCGCCAATGCCGCCCTCCCTGATCAACCGTCTGCGTGCGGAATTTCCGAAGGTGAGTTTTTATCATGGTTATGGCGCTACCGAGGGTGCTGGTGTGATCAGCACCCTTTCCGTTAAGGATGAATTTCTCGACGGAGATGGTGTGACACATCTTAACTCTGTGGGCAAACCAGCGCCCTACGTCCAGTTGCGGGTGGTTGATACCGAGGGCTGTGAAGTGGCATCTGGCGAAGTGGGTGAAATCGCTGTCCGTGGTCCGAATGTCATGATGGGTTACCTGAATATGCCGGAGGAAACTGCAAAGGTAATCCGCGACGATTGGTATCACACGGGCGATGCAGGTTACCGTGATGCCGAGGGTTACGTTTTTCTGGTGGACAGGATGAAAGATATGATCATCAGCGGTGGCGAGAATATTTACTCCGTGGAGGTTGAACGGGCGATCGATCTCCACTCGGCAGTTCGCCAATGTGCTGTAGTCGGACTATCCGATGAGACTTGGGGCGAGGTGGTGCACGCAGTCATTGCGCTGCGTCCCGGCGCATCGCTTACGCTCGAAGAACTGGTCATGCACTGCCGCGAGTATATTGCGGGCTACAAGTGTCCAAAGGGGCTCCACGTGTGGGATGAGTTGCCCCTGTCGGGGGCGGGTAAAATACAAAAGAATGAAATTCGAGCGCGGCTCGAGGGTACTGTCGAGTAGTGCTTCACGGTCGCATAGGGATCCCCATGCAGGGCGCGTTCAGCCGGGTTTACGCGCCTTTACAAGAAACGCCAGCGGGATAGATGCGACGCTCAACAGTGCCAGTGTCTCTGCTAATTGAGTGACGGTGAGTATGCCTGATTGCAGCTGCAGTTGGGCGCCTAATAGCGCATCGAATTGGGCGTCGCTCAAGTTTGCAGGAATCTGATGGAGTATAGGGCTGATCTCCCTGATCTCGCCGCCGTAACGATTCCAGTTCGCCTGCGTGCCTCGATACATGATGGTATCAACGGTCATAACGCCCAGGGCAAAGCCCATCGTCTTGACAAAGTTGAATAAGCCCGCGCCTTCGTCGCGCTGGTCAGGGGGCAGGTTCTGGAAGGCCTGCGACGCCAGCATGGGTGTGACAAACATAATGCCAAGCATAATGAGAGATGACGGCACGACCACCTGAAACATGCTCGCGCCCAAGGCGAGTCGGCTGTATTGAAACCAGCCTATCGCCATGATGGAACAGCCCGTGATAAGCATCGTCCGGATACCCACGTAACGGACCATAGTACCCGTGATATTGGCTCCTAGAATACCAAAAATTCCCGCAACGCCCATGACCAGCCCGGTGGTCTCCACCTCCCAGCCAAGATAATCAATCATAAACTCCGGGTTGATGATCAGGAGGCCCAGAAAAATACTGCCCTCTATCCCCATCAGGACGGAGCAGGCAGTGAAGTTGGTGTCTTTGAACAGTGTGAGGTTGACGATATTACGCTGGCCCAGGCTGATACCACGCAGGACAAATGCGGCGCCAATGCATAGCGCGATAATGCTAAGGATGACAATTTGGCGCGATTGGAACCAGTCCAGTTCGTTGCCACGGTCCAGCACGATCTGGTATGCCACGATCGCAATCCCTAGTAACACCAAGCCCATAAAGTCGCTGTGCACGGACTGGCGTGGTGTGGGCCGCACAACACTGATAATCATAATGAGTGCCAATACGCCGATGGGAAGGTTGATCCAGAAGCTCCACCGCCAGGATAACTCCTGCGTCAGGTAGCCGCCGATGACGGGGCCCAATGCGGGCCCCCCCAGAACGCCCATGGACCAATACGACAAGGCTTTGTTGCGGTCTTTCTCGGGGTAGGCGTCGATCAGCATGGATTGGGAGAGAGGAATCAGAGGCCCGCTGAACAACCCCTGGATAAAGCGGAACATGACAATCTCGGTCAGAGACCCTGCGGCTGCGCAGCAAATGGAAGACCCGACAAAGCCGACGACAACGATGATTGCGAGACGGCGCCTGCCCAGGACCCGCGCCAGGTGCCCGGTAATGCCAATGGTGATAGCCTGGCCCACAGCGAACATGGTGACAACCCAGGTGATTTCATCGGGTCCGGTGCTGAGGTTGCCCGCCATATAAGGCAGCGCGACAGCAACGATGGTGATATCAAGTGACGCCATCACGGCGATCAGCAAGGACGTGCAAAGCACCAGGTTCCGGGTGCGGCCTGGCGCCAGCGGTGGGGGTGCGGCAATGGCCACACTCACGGCTTCAGGGCTTCGCTTCGGTGTTGATGGTAACGGTCGCGCTGGCGCCCATGCGAAAAGGCGAGGCCGTTGGCGGTGGCTCCAGTCGCACTCTGACGGGAATGCGCTGGCTCACCTTCACCCAGTTGCCGGTGGTGTTCTGTGGTGGCAGCAAAGAAAATGAGGACGCGCTGGCGCTACTGACGCTTTCGACGGTGCCTGTGAAACGCTGGTCCGGGTACATATCCAGTGTCACTTCAGCGGGTTGCCCGGGCGTAATATTGGCCAGCTTTGCCTCCTTGAAGTTGGCGTCCACCCACCAATTCTGATCTTCAATCAGGGGAAATAGGGCCGTGCCGGATGTCACCACCTCACCCACACGCATATCGAACTGTGTGACGTACCCCGCAGAGGGTGCACTAACAGTCGTCCAGGCTAACCCCAGCTCAGCCAGGTTAAGGTTCTGTACGGCCTGGTCCAGGCGAGCCTGCTGCACTTCCTCGTTACCCAGTTCCCGCAGCGCAACCTCCAGTCGCGCGCGGTAGTCATTGAGCAGGGCTCTCTCTTCCAGCAGTTCGTCGCGCCGTTGAATGGCCTGTATCTGGGAGATATTGCCTTGGGCAGCCAGCTTCGCTGTGCGGGTATACTCATCTTCAGCAAGCGATACACTGGCTTCATGTTCCTCGACCTTCGCCTGGGCGGCCGCGATATTGGCACGCTGCACCTCCAGAGTCTGCGCTGTCAGTAAGAGCTCGTTGCGCGCTTTGGTAACGGCGGCCTCAAAAGGGCGCGGGTCGATCTGGAACAGCAGATCGCCCACGTTGACGTGTTGGTTGTTCTGGACCGCCACGGCGATAACCTGACCGTCCACCTGGGGTGTGATGAGCACTGCGTGCGCGCCCACGTAAGCATCTTCTGTGGAGGGGTGTCCGAAGTCATACTCCCAATACAGATAGGCAGCAAGCAGCAGAATTGCGATGGCGGCGATACTGCCCCCAATGATTAGCATGGGGTGTTTCTGGCGTCCTTCCTTGGGATGTTGGTCAGGCATGCAAATCGCGTAATCATGAGGGCCAAGAGCTCCTAGCTTACACGAGGAAATGTCCCCAAGTCATGTCGGCGGCGGCGCGAGGTTCTCCAGTTGTCTAGAGCACCAGTTTCCAGCTCAAGGCATACAGGACCAGTGCGACAGTCAAAATCCATAACCAACCGAATACGCCTCGCAGCAGGTGGCGCTGGATGTTTTTCTTTGCAGACATTGGTATCAGTGCACCTGTGTTACCAGTTCTGTTTCTAGCCACCCGGACAGGGTCAGTCCCGAGGCCTGCAGTTGCGTAAAATACCCCTGCGCGTAGGTGCGCAGTTGTGCACTGGCCCGCTCCGGTACCAGACCGCGTGCAAGGTGTCCGGCGTAACGGGGACGCCTTCCATGGCCGGCAAGCGCGATCAAGCGCAGCAGGATAAACTCGTCATGGGAAAGCGCCTCTATGCCCAGGTGTCTGACTTCGATGCGACGCGTGGCCTCCCGCGCCAGCAAAGACATGAATTGTTGCAGGTGAATAATGGCCGCAGTGCACGACATATCCCGGTGCGCGTGGAAAAGATCGCAGCCTGTGCAGCGTCCCAGGTGGTTCGAAACAACCCACTGACGCAGGCTCCAGGCGCAGAGATTCGCTCCGGGCGACAGTTGCGACAGGCAGACGGTTTGGGTTGGTCGAGTCGCTCCGAGGTGAGTGTGGTCAGCAAGGTTGCTCTGCATGGTGACTCCCTGGCGGTTGAGGCCGAGGGCAACGGCGTCGCCCTATAAATGCGAATGATTATCAGTTATCATTGGTTGCATGGCAAGGGCCGCCGGCCAGGAAGGCCACCTCATCCTGTCGCGCTGCCGATACTCGCGTGGGCTTTGATGACACTCGAGCAGTGGTCGGCCGGCCCGCTGAGCGCGCGCGAGCCGCAGGATTTGGTAAGAGATTCGGCAAACGACCCATTGGGTTGGCTGCATTGATACGGGGAGTTTTCGGCTGTTGTCATGGCAAGTGTTTTTTTCGGTGTCCGCTGCCAAGACGGGTGCACGGGCGTCACCAACCCCTGGCGTCGACTCTGAGCGCCTGGAGCTGGTGCTTGGCTGCGGTGATCGAGGTGCTGTAAACTCGGTGCAGCAAGCACCGCGCCAACAGCCAGCACTGCGAGAACCAACATCAGTTCGACCAGAG
>JABSPW010000140.1 GCA_013214285.1 Halioglobus sp.
CTTACAAAAATCAGCGCGAGACTCGATTCTCGGCCCAACCACCCGGCGCCATGCCATCAACCGTTACTTTGCGCGACTGAAACATCCACCGCTGATCTATACGGCGGTACGCATCGACATAACGTCCCCAGTGATCCAGACCGCTCTGCGTATAAACGGCGAAATAACACCGGCCGGAGGCTCTTTGTTTATCAAAGACATCGATCTGGTGGGTCGCGGTATGGTGATGTAACATTTTCAGTTCAAAGCAACTGCCCTCGCCGGTCGCGACAGCACAAAAGAATGCGCGAATCGCATGGGCGCCAACAATAGGCTCATAACCGGGCACCTCAAGAATCGCATCGGCCATAAAGAGGGCGATCATAGAATCGATGCGACCACTGTCACCGTAGCTGTTATACCGCGCAACAAGATCGCGAATGCTCTCCCGAGCGCCAATCTCCCAGGACTGCATGACACCTCCCGCCCGTGTTACCGGCTCTCTCAAGCTGTCGCACCAGGGAAAACGGACCAGTAATCAACGATATTCCCGTCATCATAGACAGCTATGTCCCCAAACTGAAGAAAGACAAACTCACTCTGATGAGGCCTCAGAAACACCCAGTCATCCGCCTGCAGACTGATACTGCGCGAACCGTTCAGCATCTCCTGATTGGTGGACCGCCCAAACAACGCGTTATAGATCAATCCTTTAGGGGACTCCGGTGCTGCCTTCCAGTCGCCGCCGTAGGTGAAAAATGTGCGCGCTCGATTCGGGTTCCAAGCGGATTGCAAGCGACCCAAATCGATGCCAGGTATCTTCAGGGTGTCCAGAGCTTTCAACACGGGAGTAGCAATAAAGCAAGCGGGCACGTGATCGGCCAAAGTGGATATATCGAAGTCCGTTGGCTGCACCAGGCAAGAGCCGGCCGCCAATTCATTGAAAGGGAAATCACCGTGATCATACAGCTGATAGGTGGGGCTGCCGCCAGCATTCAAGATCACATCGGCGGGCCAGGTCTCGCCGAGGTAGCCCCGCGCTATGGCCAGGTAATGACGATAGCGCGCCACCGCACGATCGCGATACTGCAGCGGGTCTCCTACCGGCATCTTGACGATATGCGGCTCGTAACCCATGAGACCCGTAAAGTGCAGATGGGGCGAAGCCTGTATCAGCGCCAGCATCCGCACCAGTGTTTCGTCGCTATTCACGCCACCCCGGTGCAGCCCCACATCCAGCTCTATGCAGATCTGCATGTGCTGGTCGAGACTATCCGCCAAGTCGCCATAGGCGGTAAGACGTTCAGGAGTATCCAGCAGCCAGTGCAACTGCCGCGCAGGTGCAAAATCTCCGGGCTGTAATTGACGATACAAGTTATGGGCTGCGGCAACCGGCATCGGTTTTCCGAGCAGGATATCGGCCGCCGGCAGCGCCGCAGCCACTTGGTTGATAAAAGGCTGATGGAACAACATCAGACGGTTGCTGCCGGCGGCACGCATGACAGTTTCCAACAACGGCAGGGAGGGCAGCGATTTAGCGACGATACGATAGTCGAAACGCCCGTTGAGGTGCGACAGTAGTGTATCGATATTGGCCTGCAGTCGCGGCCGATCGACCACCAAAGTGGGAACGGACTGGCTGTCGTCATCCAGAGCGGCACTGAGGGAAACAAAGTAAGGCGAGTGATTCTGACCTAGATCACGCGGGCGCAGCCACGCTCCGAGCCCGAGGGTACCGGCGATACCGCCCAATAACAGCGAACGACGCTTCATGAGCCGCCTCCTGATAATGCCCGCTTACCCGCGCGGGTTGAACCCTTTAATCCTAGACCTTTCTACCGGAATAAACCCGCAAGATACGGGTTGAGGAACTTGCCTACAGGATCCATCTCCCTGCGCACTGTCAGGAAGTCGTGCCAACGTGGGTATAATTTGCGCAAGTCATTCGCCCTCAATGTATTGATCTTGCCCCAATGTGGACGACCTCCATATTTGACAAATATCGGCTCAATGCTCTTAAAGTAGGCTGTGTAATCTTCATCAAAGTAGCGGTGTACCGCGATCGATATGCAGTCGCGCCCATAGAACGGACTTAGCCAGATATCATCGCCCTTGGTGTACCGCACCTCAATCGGGAAAAATACCGCCCGGTATCTCGCTTCCAAGGTCTCACGGACCTCCCTCAAGGCTTGCAGGCCGTGCTCTCTGGGCAGATGATACTCCATCTCGTTAAACCGCACGTTGCGCTCGCTGGCATAGTTTTTCCAAGAGCGCTCTACCGTCACCTCATCAGCGATAGTACGCATGTAACTCCCCAAAATAAGCTCGCGTAGCCATGGATAATCCTCCAGCCAGTCCCGTGCAAGTTTTAATTCCATCACGCCTTCGTTAGGATCCACTTTCTCCGTCGCGCCAATCGCATCCTGTGTCAGGTCATGCACGTCAGTGAAGCCCATACCCGAGAAGGGCAGGTAAAAAAACTCGAAGTTACGGTGCCGATCCGCCATCGCCTCAGCGCTGTCAAGCAGCGCCTCAAACTCGTGCCAAACCACTTCTCGGCGCAAACGATAAGGCGCCACATTCTGCACCTTGACTTGCGTCACAATGCCGAGCGCCCCGAGGGAGACCTTCGCCGCCTGAAACAGCTCAGCATTGTGCTGCGCGTCGCATTCAACCACGTCACCGCGACTATTCACCAGCTGCATACCGGTGACGAAGGTCGACATACAGCCGATATCAGCACCCGTACCGTGTGTCGCCGTGGCCAAACAGCCTGCCAGAGACTGCTCGTCGATATCCGGCATGTTCACCATCGCCTGACCCATTGCCTCAAGCGGCCGACCGATATCGCCGAGGCGGCTGCCTCCCCAGAGCGTGGCCTGCAGCCTGTCCTTATCGACATCCACCACCCCGCTCAGACGCGACAAAGACACCATGGTGTCGTCTGTGGGAACAAGTGCTGTAAACGAATGACCCGCCCCAACAGGGCGCACAGTTCCACGCGCCTCTGCAACCAAAACCTGAAGATCTTCCACAGACGCCGGCGCCACACGCTGTAGCGGCCGACAGACTTGCGAACCCGACCAATTGCGCCAGGGAATACGTCGTTTCCCAGTGCTAGCAGGCATCGTCGCGCGGGCTAGCCCAGCGGGGCCGACCATCGCCGCCACCAAAGTGGCCAGGATATCCCGGCGCTTGATCATGGCGCGTGCTCTGTCTGCGCCATGAACCGGATCAGAGACTCAAACTGGTCTGGACTGCAGTCCATGCACAAGCCCAGCGGTGGCATACCCCCGAAACCGCTGATCACGCTGTTGAGCATAACCTCCATACCCTTCGCCATCCGTGGCGCCCAGGCCGCTCTGTCACCGGTCAACGGTGAGCCCGTGGCGGCCACTGTGTGACAACTGCGACAGCTGCGCAGGTATATTGCTGCCAGCGCCTTGTCCGTGGGGACTAACTGTCGACTCAGCAGCTCCCGCTGCGCTGCCGCCGGCCCATTCCGGTCTTCGCAAGCCGCCACCAGCATCACCAGCGCCGCCAGGAGCACAATTTTCCCTGTGCATCTGCGCATCATACCCGTCCTCTGCTCCGCCTCTATACTAGTTATGACTATAATATAAAATCTGTACCCTTCGAGCCATAGAGGCCCTTTCGACGTCTCAGGCCGTGCTACCCTAGCCTACGCTACGCGCACCCCCGCTGACCAGGAACTGCCGCGCCAAGACGATGCAAGACAAGCCACTGCACACCACACTAATAACCGCTCTCGTCGCGTTACTAGTTTGCGGCGCCCTGAACGCCTGCAGCGACGCAAACACTGTGCCGATGCGCGGCGCTGCGCAATCCGTTGCGCTGCAAAGTTGCGCCGACACGGCGAGCTGTGTGTCCAATCCTCCTACCGAGATAGGAGAGCGACGACCGGCCAGCGTGCGGGTGCCATCCAATTACACCACCAGCACGCGCTATCCCCTGGTGGTGGTGTTGCACGGATTTGGCGCGAACGGGCGCCTGCAATCGGGTTACCTGGGCCTGGATCGGCGCGTGGACGAACGGCAATACATTCTCCTGTTCCCCGATGGCACGCCAAACAGCGCCGGAGCGCTCTTTTGGAATGCACCCTCTTGCTGCGCACCGTCGGACGACAGGGGCCGAGTTGACGATGTGGCCTATTTACGCGAACTCATTGCAACAGCCGCGCTGCACTTTAGCATTGATACCCGTCGGGTCGGTCTTATCGGGCACTCTAACGGCGGCGCTATGACACTGCGTATGGTCTGTGAGGCCTCAGACCTGGTGACCGCCGCAGTATCACTCGCCGGTTGGACCTTTGCTGAGGACGCGCTGTGCTCCCCGGCGGACAATCCGGTGCGGGTACTGATCATGCATGGCACTGAGGATGAGACCATCGAGTATGACGGCGCCGCATTCTCTGAAGACGAGGCCTACCCGGGCGCAGAGGAAACGACACGCCGTTTCGCAGCACACGCTGGCTGTGACAGCAGCGCGCCCGTAACAGCGGCCAATCGGGATGTCGATGCCGGCATCGCCGGTGCGGAAACCCAGGTTCTGCACTACAAAGGCTGCCCCCAAGGTATCCATGTGGACCTATGGACAATGGTTGACTCACCGCACATTCCAGCTCCCTGGGTGGACAGCGCTATAGACGCCATCGTTACCTGGATCGTCGACCATCCGCGTGCAAGCCAGTAATCAAACATCCACCGGTGCATCAATGCCCGCCAAACTGTATTTAACCACTGCGTGCATCGCGCTCTTCATAAGATGCAGCACGAAGCTTCAGCGCCAAACCCGCGGGCATCCAGCGAGATGAATCAGTCCTTGAGTCTTGCCCTGATGCGGTCATATGCGGAAGACAGCTCATCCATGACCACTTTTGCGGAAGTCATCAACTCATCAGTAGTGTCTTTTGCTCCCGCCTGCATCTGCTTCAGGTTATGCTCTGCAGACGCCCACTTCTTCTCCAACTCGCCCCACTCATCCTTGAGTTCGGCCTGGGCAAGATGCGACTGTACCCGCAACTCGTCGCGCTGGGTCTTAACCTTTTCCCACAGCTTTTCAAAATCCTCATTCATAATTAATCTCCTTGCTACAAAAATTAGTGCCACGAAACCCACGGCCTGGCCTGCTAAATATCAGCGCAAGCCACGCGAAATGCAGCGTACAGCCGGATGACAGGAGCCGCTAAAAAGTATAGACGGTTGCGTGACGCTAGTCAGTATTTCCGGTCGAGCGATCAGACCGACCTAAGTCATCACACAAAGCGCTACGCGATTTTTAAGCGTGAGTATGCGGGCGGGACTTTCGACTAATCTGCCTCAATCCACAGAACGCGGCTCGAAACGCAGGCTGAAGTACGACAGGGAAACGATGGCAAAGGATATGCCCAAAGCAAGCAGAGCGTTTGCCTGCCAGCCGCCCCACTGATAAGCAGCCGTGCCGAGAAAGCTTGCCAGCCCACCCCCGACAAACATCTCAACGATGTAAAGCGTGGATAGTCTGGTTCGAATCTCAGGTCGCTCACTGAGAAACAGCATGCGGCCCGACACATCGATGATCGGTCCGACAATGTTCATTATGAGGAGCGGCATTAGTAACAACAACACGTGGTAACCAAAACAAGACAGGAGTGATGCGCCAAACAACTGCACGCAGGCAAACAACAAACGGGCTCGTCGCGCGCCAACTTTATCAGCAAATCTGCCCAAACGCGGTGTTGTGAAAAGGTTAACCACCGTGAGCAGTGCCAGATAGCCCACCACATCAACACCATAACCCATCGCAGGGCTCGTCAAGTGTAAGCCAAGGCCCAACCAAACAGAGATGAAAAGCCCGAAGTTAAGCGCCTGAATAAAGCCGGATAATAGCGTTTCGGGATAGCCCTTGATCAAGGGGCCCATAGATGCCAATAACATCCCGTAATCGAAAGCGTCATCGGCACTGCTGTCTTCCTCTTCTTCACGCATGATGCATGGCAGAACAAGCACCATGATTAGCATAAGACCAGACGCTATGTAGTACACCATGCGCCAACCCAGGTACTCCCCTACCACCCCCGCACCTGCGCGAGCGAGAAGGATGCCCAAGATAACGCCCGTGGTTAAGGTCGCTGTCACGTGCCCTAGCTGTTCAGCCTCAACACGTTTCGAGACATAGGCTGGCAGGAGATATGGCGCGATAGTAGCAAAACCCAAAAGCGCAGAGCTGGCCGTGAATAGCCAGAAATTGTGGGCAAAAGCCATCAATAACAGCGCGCAAAACTGGCCAAACACGAAAATGACCACCAGGCGTCGGTTACTGAATCGGTCGCCTAGTGGCAGCAGAAGAAAAATTCCCAGTGCAAGGGCAATCTGGTTCAGGGCAGGCACTAATCCCACGGCCGACGCAGAAACTGCAAAGTCCTGCCCAACGCGAGCGATGATAGGGTGGATATAGTAGGCGTTAGCCGTTACCGCCGCACTCACCAGCGTCAACAGTATCAGTTCGGATTGCGACAAGTGTTTCCGCGTCAACAGTCCAACCCCGTCAGGGTATTGCCAGGGTGTCAGGACACAGTGGTATACAACGACCAACAGCCGTTATACACCACAAACATAGGAGCCACTGCGTCAATGTTGATACAACGCAATTTGGTCACTTTCACAGCTCATTCCTGTCAGCGGCACCACTGGAGTACCTGCCCAAGGGGAGGTTGCAAGCCGGTAATAGGATGTGGACTTAACCACCGAGTGTGTGTCACCCTGTGAACCGCGGGACCTGCACGAGACTACCCATTGCGCTGATTGAATTCGAGCACAGCTTGCCGAATCCAGGCCAGATCGTCATTACAACCGCGCTGATACACAGCCCGCGCATCGACATCATAGACCCGGGCGGCATTCAGTCCCAGGATTTTATTCTTTATCTCATCGGTCAGAGCGGGATAGCCATGACGTTCCTGGTACTCCTGCGGTATCTGAAAGGCACGAAAGGCATCAATCAGCGGTTGCGCGCTCCCGTACCAGACAGAGTCAGTACCCCACAAAATGTTGTCTTCACCCACGGCCAACAGCAGCTTACCGAGAACATGGGCAGCTTCCTCAGGCCGTCTGATCAGGATGTACCAAGTACTACCCAGCTCTGCATAGACATTGGCACCTGGAGGGATCCCAGCATCACGCAAACTCTGCACCAGGCGATCAACGCCCTGTTGCTGAGCGCCAGGAATGAACGGACCCTCTCCCGTTTTTGTGGAGGGCACTTCATAGCCCGAGTGGTAGACGAGGAATTTGAGGCCGGGAAACGCCAAGGCGGCAGGCCCGATATCCCGGGGCGAGCCGCTTGGTGCCAACATGGACAAGCCTTTATGGGCACAAATGATATGCACGCCAAGGTCACACGCTCGCTGCAGGAATGGTAGGCCGGCATCCTCGTCGTCGAGCATCCATCCCGCACCGCCGCTCGAGTTACCAGAAACGCCATTGTACAGTGTGTACACCTTGAACCCGTCAGGCCGGAAACGCTCAACAATGCGCGCCATGCTGTCCAATTCACCGGGCAGGTTGGGGTGCACGATAGCGTGGTGCAACAAACGACCACTGCCGGCGAGTCGGTCCACCAATTCACGCGTACCGGCTATCTCCGCATTGGACAAGATATTGGTCTCCTCCGTACCGGGCGCCGAGGTGAGCACGGCCAGGCTGGTCTCACTTTCCAGGAACACGCAGCGCAGGAACTCGCCGATTGACAAATCCGTTTTCAGGTCGAGACCGGAAAACCACTCTGGCGCCACCTGCCGTATGAAGTGATGTATGCCACGCGCGCCCGCAAGACCGGCACGGTGACCCGCCACGAAATGGGTCTGAACATCAATCACCGGGCTGGTGCCACGAAGAATCTCTTCTGCCTCCTCACCATCGATTCCAGCGGAACCACTGACACGGTAGAACGATTGGCCCGCAACCGCATTGATGGCGTTGAGACAGGCTACCGTGCCAAGACGGCTGCCAAAGTAGTGGCCCAGGGATCGCCCCAAGCGTCGCGCATTGCACCCGGCCGTCTGCGCTAGCAGTTCTAGAGCCTGCAGATCGCGGGGCCGGTAGACGGGTGCTCGGTATTCATCACTGGCAAGCCGCGCCAACAGGCTGGGTACCGACAAAGCCGCCGTCCAGGTGTTACTTCCTTCCCCCGAAGTCTCGCTCATCTATCACTACGCCCTGCTATAATCACAGCCCAACCCCGTCCCAGCCAACCGAAGCCCACACCTGATAGGATAAGCTGATAGCATTACCGGATATACATCGAAATAAACATTGAATGATGCCGCGTTCACCTTATGCCTCCCTATTATGTTTGATGCCAGACCCGAGGTCGACGCCTTGCACTGCTGTCACACAGGTCAAGGCTCTTGTGGTGGACTACCTGGCGGTAGCTGTGCCCGAGTGTGAGACCCCACCATGGC
>JABSPW010000141.1 GCA_013214285.1 Halioglobus sp.
GGCCCAGTCAAAGAGGGGCTCTCCGGCCTGCCAGCCAAAACCATTAGCGTCTTTGAAACTCTTGCCGTAATCAGACGCGTATACATAGAGCTTTTTTGGTACACAGCCGACATTGACGCAGGTGCCGCCCAGGTAGCGGTCTTCCGCGATGGCTACTCGTGCGCCGAATCCCGCTGCCATTCTGGCCGCTCGCACACCACCCGAACCCGCCCCGATTACAAACAGGTCATAGTCAAACTTACCCACGCTAGTAAACCCTCTATGAAGATGAACTAAGTCTATCAGTCCGCCATTATAAGGCGCCATCCCGTGCGCTTGCGTCAGCGCGCTTAGATTCCGCTGTTTTCTTGGCTTTAATTATCTATTATAGGGTTCCAGCAAAGACTCTGATGCCCGCGGAGTTGAGTAGATAAAAAGGTGAAGAAAATGATGCAGTACGAGGCAGGCGTGAAACTGGTGGCTCTGATAACTATTGTCCTGTTGGTCCCGAGGGTGTCCCTGGCGGAAGAGAAACCGTCGGGACGCGACCGGGTCATTTTGCAGAATGGTTCCCAAATTATTGGCACAGTGGTCGACGCTAGGGGCGGTACGTTAACGATGGAGACTGACTTCGCCGGTACGCTGAGCATCGGGATGGACCATATTGCCTCAGTTGAGGGCTTTGAGCCCGTAGTGGTCTTGCTCGATGATAAATCGAGCTATGATGAGCCCTCACTGCGTATCGAGGAGGATGAAATACAGATGGCGGGAGCGGGCCGGTCGGTCCCTCTGGCGGAGTTGAGTGTTATCAATCCCGAGCCCTGGGAATTGGGGCAAGGCTACAAGTGGGGCGGTTTGTTTGGCATGGGATTCGTGGTGGAACGGGGTAATACGGATACTGACGAACTCGATGTCAACGCCGAGTCCGTCTGGCGCAGTACTGAGGATCGCTATACCCTGAAGTGGACTAGTGAACAGGATAAGAACAATAACGTTAAGACCAAAGATACCTGGCAGGCCAGGGCCAAGTATGATTATTTCCTGACCGATCCGAACTACGTGGGTTTGTTGGCTATGGCCGAGTCAGACAAGTTTCAAGACTTGAACCTCCGGTATCTGGTTGGCCCCTACTACGGGCGCCAGTTTTACGACGAGCCAGTCTTTACTCTGTCGGGGGAGCTTGGCCTCGCTTATGTGAATGAAGACTTTGATATCGCGGAAGATCAGGATTATCCCGCCGCGAACTGGAGCTTACATGCTTCCAGCGACAGACTTGGCGGTGATTCCTCCTTGTACTTCGATCAGACCGGCATTTGGAATCTGGATGAAACATCTGATGTCATTGTTAATACGACTTTTGGCTTGTCGTTCCCGATGTTGTGGCAACTGGAGGCGGCAGCGGAAATATTGCTTGAATACGACTCTGGTGCCGTGGAAGACGTTGATGACCTCGACCAGACTTACAAGTTTCGGATTAACTACACTTGGTGATGCAATGACTTACCCGGCGGGGAATACCGAGGCTGAAAATGTGTTATCGCTTACCGACGGACCCGGCTAAGCAGACCTTTGAACCAGTCTCCAATTGTTTCGTGGGCGAGGTCGGTGAATTCACCGGCATCTAGAAACATGCCGTGCTCATGACAGACTTCATAGTAAATATGGGGCTGATCTGGGTCGGAGACTCTTTCCATCTGCAGACCGCAACGTGGACAGGACACGTCCTTGATTCCATCCCATCTTTTTCCCGCGCTGGGATTGCCTGTATCCAGGGCATCGCCCATCCATTTGCTTTTCAGCCTGGAGACTTCGCCGTGATCGAACCATATACCCTCGCAATTAGTGCAACGGTCGATTAGCAAGTCGCTCCCATAGGAAATTTCCTTCATGCCGTGGCCGCACTTTGGGCACTCGATACTGTGTACATCCGCGCTGTATTCCATCCGGATTCTCCGCTTATAACGGTCGTTCTGGGTCAGCCTTCTACCTCAGCAGCATCTTTATCTTCGTAAACGTTGCAATCGCATAACATGCCACCGGAGCTGTAGCTTGGATTATGGTACGGGCCTCCGGTAAGGGCAAGTGCTGCACAACGTTTGAACTACTGGCACAGTTAAGACGCGTCTTAACGCAGTCGACGCAGAGGACGTGCGGGGACATCAGCCTCCTCGCTGATCGTGGGTAGGGATACGAGGTACTCTACCGGGAAATCCAGTGCCGCCGCATCGTCCTCCAAGTCAATAGTGATGGGTTGGTCGACAGTGAGCCAGGCACCACAGGCCTCACCCTCATCACAGATAAAGCGGTCATTGTCTGTATCGGTGCCCGCGAAAATCTGATAAGCGCCCGCGGGCACATTGTCAAATTGGAAAGCACGTTCGGGACCATCGCCAGGAGAGACGAATTGTTCGACTGTATCGTTCGTACTGGGGTCTAGAAGGAGAATATAGATCACACCAATATCAGTTTCCCCGTCTCCGATACCCCGGGACGCCAGCACGCGCACCACGAGATTGTTTACCGACGACTGCACAGTGATATCTGCGGCATAGATTCCCGGTGCCAGGCCGCTACGGTCCACGGACACCGTGTAGTCGCCCAGACCGGCCTCATCGATGACGTCAGGTGCTACGCTGAGCCAGGATGACGATGTTGAAAGGCTTTGTAACTCGAGCTCACCCTTTCCGCTATTTTGCAAGCTTAATGACAGATCGGAATTGATTCCCCCGAAATTGAGGGTGTTCGCTGACGCGACCATGCGTGGGTTGTCGGCGGGGGACGTGCCGCTGGCCTCCAGCGCGGCGCGCACCGCTAGGCTTCCATTGATCAAGCCATGCCCGTAGAGGTTATCCCTGCCTGGTGCGCCGAGGTCGTCAGTCAGCGCCCCTGCAGCTAATAAGCTGTCGACGTCCTGGGGAGTGAGAGCGGGGTTTACGCTCTTCATCAGAGCCACGATACCGGCAACATGGGGTGACGCCATGGAGGTGCCGGTCAGGAAGGCGTAACTGTAATTGATGCCAGTGGTGTCAATGGTGCCGCTGGTGCTCAGGACCCCGTCCGAAAACCCATCGCCGTTAAAATCTACACTGCCGTTACCACCCGGTGCACTGACATCGACTTGTGCGCCGGTATTGGAATAGGGTGCTAGTTGACGTTGAATATCGACGGCGCTGACGGAAATGACACCATCGTAGGCTGCGGGATACAGGGGTTCAGAGGAGGCCTCGTTACCCGCTGCCGCGACGACTGTAATACCGGCTGCGCGTATCTCTTGCAATAGCCGCTGCGTGTCCTGGTCAAAGGGCGCTCCGCCGAGACTGAGGTTGATAATATCGGCGCGCTGTGTCGGCACGGTGCCGGAATCATTGGGCAGCCCAGCGGCGTAGCGCAGAGCCTGGTCGACGTCATAGGAGGTGCCTGCACCACCGGCCCCGATCGCGCGCAGCGGCATGACACGTGAACTGTATGCGGTGCCGGCCACACCCCGGCTGTTATTGCCCGCGGCGGCGACAGTCCCAATAACGTGGGTGCCGTGAAAACTGTTACCACCACCTCCGATGGAACTTCCAGGATCTTCCGGGTCCGGGTCTATGCCATCACCGTCGTTTGCGCGTTGCGGGTCGCGCACGAAGTCATAGCCATCGACAAGCTGTCCCGACAGGTCGGGATGTCCAGACAGGACACCCGTATCGATGACAGCAACGACGACCTCGGTATTACCTGTCGTCGTATCCCAGGCATCCGGCAGGTTTATCAAAGGATAATGCCATTGCAATGGATAAGCCTCATCGTTCGGTTCTGCCTGGATGCGTAACTGGTAATTTGGCTTAGCCGACTGGACCCCTGGGTGCTGACGTAGGGTTTTGATAGTCATTAGGGTTTCCCATCGTGCCCGCAAGTCCGGGTCACTGATGCGACTCAATTTTTGCTCGGCTACCCCTATGCGCCTGCCACGCTGATGTTTGCTAGCCCGTAAGTTATGCATGGCCATGAGTCGTGAGCGGCCCGACGAACCTGCGCGTTGTTCAAGGCCATATGCATGGGATATGCTCAGCTTTGTCTCCGCCGCTGCTGAACCGATATCATTCTCGTAACTGACGATGGCCTGCCACGGTACAATGTCATAGTGTGGTGGGGTATATTGAGCCGGAATATTGGTCGCACCAATGGCCAAAATATAATTGGTTGACCCAGCGAAGGCGGATACGTTTACCAGATAGGTGCCGTCCTCTGGTACGATCAGAAACTCGAGTTCGCCAGTCTCCAGTGAAGCGTCTACTACATTGCCTTCTAGATCGAGTAGGTAGAGGTCTGCATCTGCGCGCATGAAATCGCCGACCAACATGGTGACACGCTGACCCGACAACAGCTCAACCCGGTACATGTCATCAAGGTCTCCGGATTGTTGGGATTGTCCTTCAGCGCCCGTGCCCGGCCTATTGACATAACCACCTAAAGTCACGGGGTTGGGTATGGGTTGTGCATTGACAGGCGTGTCATTGTTGATCGCCGGCCTGGCCGGATCGTTGGTATCACTGTCTACCGTTTGACTGGCCGAAGTGGTAATGGTGCCGGACAGCGTAAACGCGGTCTTCGGCGGGGGTGTCGGCTCGATGGGCTCGATGGGCTCGATGGGCTCGATGGGCTCGATGGGCTCGATGGGCGCCGGCACAGTGCTCGATGAGCTGCCCCCGCCACCGCCACCGCAAGCGGCCACCAGCAGATAGATAATCACGCTGGCCCACAGTTGAGGACGAATTATTTGCATGGTTTACTCAGACGTCCGAGCCCGCAGTGTAGACAGTTAAAATCAACAGGAATTCAGCGGGTGTCTCGGGGCGTGTAACGCGCTCGCCGGTCGTCGCAGTCACTCCAGGGTGATTCACTCCGGTACAAGTATAGTACGTGGTTGCCCCTGATTTCGACACCGGCAGGGCACGCCCCTGCACCCTAAACGGCGCTGCATCCCGTTTTTTGTTGTTTGCCGAGGGTTGGAAAAGAGGTGGTCCCGTCCCCTGACTACCCAAATAGGATTTAACCGAGGAAGTTGCGGATCTCAAGATAGTCCAGTAACACGGTGTCTGGATCGAAGCTGTGAAAGCCGGAGCCCTCATAGTCAGGTTCAAAGATCGCCTGTAACTTACCCTCCGGATTTATCAAAAAAAGAGTGACACCGTGGTTGACTTCGTAGTCGTTGTTTGTCGGATCGACATTGGGGCCAGTTGGCGGCACCAGCTGCGCAACAATGCCCAGACTTTTTTCAAAGGGCAGATGAGGATTTGCGCTGTTATCCACGTGGGTGAGACCGATAAACTCCGGGTCGAAGAAGGGCACGTAATTTGCCATCTGCTGCACGGTATCGCGGCGGTGGTCCACCGAGTAAAAAAGTACACGCAGATCTCTGGCTCGGCCCTGCTGTCTGAGCTGCTGTTTGACGGTGACCAGTTGGTTGAGCGTAGTCGGACAGATGTCTGGACAGGCGGTGAAGCCATAGGAGACCAGGTGCCAACGGCCCTGTAAGTCCTTATTGGTAAAAACCTCGTTATGGTGATTGAGCAATTGGAATGGTGCCAGTTCACGACCTTCTGCCAGCAGCACGCCTTGTATAATCGGTGGTGACGGGGGGCGGTTCAGCAGAACCAAGGTTGCAACAACGGCAATGCATATATTGGCAACCAAAAAGCCCCACAGCAGTCGCGCCCGAGGTGAAAGACCCATCGCGAACGCCCCTAGCGACCGAAGTAAATAAGCCTGGTGAGGTGGGTGTAGTCACCCTCGATCGCCATCAGGGCGATCAATACGCCTATCGCGAGTAGTGGTAAGAACAGCACGTACTTTAATGAGAGGCGTTCCCACTGGACGTGCATAAAAATAGCGATGATGAAGCCTGCTTTCAGGAACATGAAAATCAGAATCAGTGTCCAGCGCAGATAGCCTTGTAATTGGTAGAAGTCGACGGCATAAGAAAATGCGCTAAAGACGAAAAGCAGCAGCCATATCTTCAGGTAAACTCCAATAGGATGCTGCTGACCGGCAGTTTCACTCATGCTGTCACCTCACCACAGGTAGAAGAATGCGAATATGAAGACCCAAACTAGGTCGACAAAATGCCAGTAGAGGCCAGCGATCTCGACAATCTCTAGTCCCTTGCCGTCGTAATAGCCAGCACCAACCCGGCGCGCTGTCCATAACAGGTAGATTACGCCTGCTGTCACGTGCAACCCGTGAAAACCGGTAATCATGAAGAACGCGGAGCCAAACTGTGCAGCGCCCCAGGGGTTGCCCCAGGGCCTGACTCCGTCGGAAATGAGTTTGCCCCACTCAAAGGCTTGCATGCCCACAAAAGAGGCGCCAAAGATCGCAGTTATAACAATCAACCAGACGGTCTTTTTTTTGTCCCCACGATAAGCATAGTTCACTGCCATTGCCATGGTGCCGGAACTAGTAATCAGAATGAAAGTCATGATAGCGATAAGCAAAAGAGGGACATGTTGACCGAAAATCGTCAGTGCGAATACTTCACTGGCGTTGGGCCAGGGCTCTGTTGCAGACATGCGCACGTTCATGTAGCTGGTAAGGAAAACACTGAAAATGAACGTATCCGAGAGCAGGAAGATCCACATCATGATCTTGCCCCAGGGCATGTCGAAGGTCTGCTTGTCCGCGGCCCAATCGGATACCATGCCGGCCACCCCTGGCTCGGTATAGGTTGCGCTCTTATCGTCAGTTGTCATGGATAAGCCTCAGAAGCCGCACATGGCTGCCAGTGCGTTGATAGTTTCCGGCCTGCTAGAAAGTAGCGCGAAGAGCACCAGCCAGACCCCAAACAAAAAATGCCAGTAGGTTGTGCAGAGCTGGAGTGGCGCGGCCAGACTGTGCAGATCGTTGTCGTACCATACCCTAAACACCACGTTCGAAAGCACAATTAATCCGCCGATAAGGTGCAGGCCGTGCACTGCGGTGAGCAGATAGAAATAGCTGTTCGCCGGGTTGCTGTTAATGTAGTAGCCCATAGATTGTAAGTACAGCCACAGATCCAACTGTGCAACTATAAACATGACGGTAAAGAACACCGCGGCACTTAGGCTGGCCACTACCACGTTCAATTTGTCATGTCTTGCGCCGACAAGTCCGCACTGCATGGCGATACTGGCGAGAGCCAACAAGCCCGTGTTGAACCACAGTCGGGATGTGTCCGTGAAGGGCTGCCAGGGTGCGCCGGCAAGTGCCTCGAAGTCTGGATACTGAGAACGGGACAAGAAGGTAATGATAAATAGAAAAAACAGTACCCCTACCATGGCGAGGACAAACCGCAGCGCAGTGCGCGACGCGCCCACTGTGTTGGGGCCGTCCCAGGTGGTTGCCGGACCGTCCGCAGCCTGCTCGTGCAGCCAGGGTTTTGTGCCCAGTATTTTCAGAATCTTCATGCGTGAGGCCCTCCTGTATCACCGGCCGTTTTTTCTTCTTCGGTGACGGGGTGGTTCTGAGGAATGAAGTCTTCCTTCGCGCCGGGAACGGCATAATCATAAGCCCAGCGATAGACCACGGGTAATTCCGGACCCCAGTTGCCGTGGTGGGGCGGTAAGTCCGGCGTCTGCCATTCGAGGCTAGCGGCGCCCCAGGGGTTCTTCTCTGCCTTCTCGCCATGGCGCAGGCTCCAGACGACGTTGTACAGGAAGATAAGCTGACTCAGGCCAACCAGAAGTGCTGCAATGGTGATCTGGGCGTTGAGATCCTGCGCTGAATCTGGAATGAAATCCGTGGTGCCCATGGCGAAGTAGCGTCGCGGCACACCAAGGAACCCGAGGTAGTGCATCGGTAGGTAGATGGCGTAAGTGCCAAGGAACGTACACCAGAAGTGCCACCGGCCCAAAGTCTCATTGAACATGCGGCCGCTCATCAATGGGTACCAATGATATATGGCTGCGAAGAGCACCATAATCGGTGACACACCCATGACCATGTGGAAATGCGCCACAACGAAATACGTATCAGACAAGGGCAGATCGATGGTCACGTTGCCCAGGAACAGGCCCGTGAGACCGCCGTGTGTGAAGGTAAAGATAAACCCGATGGCGAATAGCATAGGCACCGTAAGACGGATGTTACCCCGCCATAGGGTCAGCACCCAATTGTACACCTTAATCGCAGTGGGTACTGCGATGATCAATGTCGTGGTGGCGAAAAAGAAACCGAAGGCCGGATGCATGCCGCTGACGTACATGTGGTGTGCCCAGACGATGAAGCTAAGGCCACCAATGGCCACAATGGCCCATACCATCATTCGATACCCGAAAATATTCTTGCGGGCGTGCACCGATAGTACATCGGAGACCATGCCGAAAGCTGGCAGGGCAACAATATAAACTTCCGGGTGACCAAAAAACCAGAACAGGTGCTGAAACAGAATGGGGCTGCCGCCAGA
>JABSPW010000142.1 GCA_013214285.1 Halioglobus sp.
TCGCCCTCACTTCTGTTGGATGATGCCCATAGTCGTCGATCAATTCGGCGCTGCCACCGGGAAAGGCAATTTCACCGATCCGAGAAAAACGCCGCCGGACACCCCCAAACTCGGCCAAGCCTGTCCGAATAGCGGCGTCAGATAAACCCTCATCAGAGGCGACAACGAGCGCTGCAGTGGCATTCAAAACGTTGTGCGCACCCGGCATATTCAAGTTGATCGACAAGGTCGACTGGCCCGCCGGCCGCTGCACTTCGAAACGGGTGGTCAGCCCGTGCGGCCGCAACTTATCAATACGGTAATCCGCGTCGTCCGAAAAGCCGTAAGTGATCACCTGCCGCGACACTGCCGGCAATAACTCCCTGACAACCGGGTCGTCGATGCACAATACAGCGACCCCATAGAACGGCAGGTTATGCAGGAACTCGAGAAAGGTGCGACGCAGTATGGCAAAGTCACCACGGTAGGTCTCCATGTGATCGGCTTCGATGTTAGTGACGACGGCAACCATAGGCTGCAGATGCAGAAACGAGGCATCACTTTCATCAGCCTCTGCAATCAGTACGCGCCCCGCGCCAAGCTGCGCATGACTCCCGACACTGTTGACCAAGCCACCGATGATGAAGGTGGGGTCCAATCCACCCTCACCCAGTATCGCAGCGATTAAACTGGTTGTTGTCGTCTTCCCGTGCGTCCCTGCCACTGCGATACCGTGCCGATAGCGCATCAGCTCTGCCAACATTTCCGCCCGTGGCACAACCGGTATGCGCGCCGCGCGCGCAGCGACCACCTCCGGATTATTTTCCTCTACCGCACTGGAAGTCACGACCACATCCGCACCCGCGACGTTTTCTTCCGCATGGCCGATAAACAGTGTGACGCCCAACCCGGCCAAGCGCTCTGTGACAGCACTGGCGCGCAAGTCGGAGCCGACTACCTCGTAGCCCAGGTTCACCAACACTTCGGCAATTCCACTCATCCCCGAACCACCAACACCGATCATATGGATACGCCGAATACGGCGCATCTCAGGCAGGCTATATGCGTTGCGATGGTCAGGCATACAGCAACTCCTCACAACAATCACCTACCCGCACCGCCGCTTCGGGTGAGGCCGCATCAAAAGCAGCCGCCGCCATAGCAGCAAGGCGCTCCGAACTGCTGAGAAATTCACGCAACAGACCCAGTACACTATCCTCATCCAGCTGCGACTGGGGCAGCAGTGTGGCACCACCCTGGTCGGTCAACGCCCTTGCGTTGGCTGTCTGGTGGTCATCAATGGCATGGGGCAAGGGCACCAAAATCGCCGGCCGGCCGACCACACACAGCTCCGCAATAGTCAATGCACCGCAGCGACACAGCACGAGGTCCGCCCAACTGTAGGCGGTAGCCATATCGTCTATGAAGGGCGTAACACTCACACACTCTTGCAGCAGCTCGGCGTAGTCGCGCTCCACAACCGCGGCATGTCCCTCGCCGGTCTGGTGTCGCACTTCCACGGACGACGGCCGCTCGAGGATCAGTCTGTGAATCACGCCGGGCAAGACCGCGTTTATCGGCGCGGCACCCAGGCTGCCGCCGACAACCAACAGACGCAACGGCCGCTGGCCGGCGAAGTCGTAGTTGCACTGCTCACGCGCCTGCAGCAATTCGCGGCGCACGGGATTGCCGACCAGCGTGACGGGTACGTTCTCAGCAAACGCGCCCGGAAAACCTCCAAGCACACGGCGGGCAAAAGGTGCCAGCAAACGGTTGGCAGTGCCCGCTACCGCGTTCTGTTCGTGAATAATCAGCGGTTTACGCAACAGCCAGGCGGCAACACCAGCGGGTCCTGAAACGTAACCTCCCATTCCGACGACACAACCAGGGCCCCTGCGAAAGACAAGCCATAATGCCGCCGCAGCAGACCGCAGCAGGCATATCAAACCCAACACCTTGTGCGCCAGACTCTTGCCACGCACACCGCGCACCGGCAGGCGATGCAAACGAATACCGGCGGCAGGCACGATACGCTGCTCCAGACCCCGATCCGAACCGACCCACTCGACCCGATAACCGCGCGACAGCAATTCGTTGGCAACCGCCAGCGCAGGATAAACATGGCCGCCGGTACCGCCTGCCAGCATCAGGATCATTGGCTTCGAACCGGCCACTACGCGACTTTCCTCTGAGGCGGCGAAGCGGATCGCCTGCGCGTCGGGGCAGCCGATACCGCTCGGCTGTCGCGATCCACTCGAAGGACGAGACCCAGCATGGCACAGCACATGATCAAACTGGTACCACCGTAGCTGACGAAGGGCAGTGTCAGCCCCTTGGTAGGCAACAGGCCGGCACTAACACCTATGTTGACAAAGACCTGGCCGGAGAACACCAGAGCGACGCCATAACACACGTAGGCCCCAAATTTATTGGTTGCCAGAAATGCACAGCGCCCAGACCACAGAATTCTGCCAATGAGGGCGGCGAACAGCCCTATCACGGCCATCGCACCGACAAAGCCCGTTTCTTCGGCCCAGATGGAAAACACAAAATCTGTATGCGCCTCCGGTAAATAGAACAGCTTCTGCACGCTGTTACCGAGACCGACACCGAGCCACTCACCACGACCAAAAGCAATCAAAGACTGCGTCAACTGGAAGCCGGTATCGTAGGGATCGGCCCAGGGATCCATATAACCGGTCAATCGCTGCAAACGATAGGGCTCAATAATGATTAGCAACAGCAACGCCGCCAACACTACCGCACCACTGAGAAAGACTGACAGAAGCCTGACGCCGGCGAGAAACAACATGCCGAATGCAGTCGCGGCGACAATCACAGTCGCACCAAAGTCCGGCTCAATCATCAGCAAAAGCGTCGTGAAAAACAGTACCACCATGGGCTTTGCAAAACCGCGAAAACGCTGCTGCAGTTCTGCTTCGTGTCGCACCATATACCCGGCGAGGTAAACGACTATCGCAAGTTTGGCAAATTCAGAGGGCTGCAAGGTAAAAGGGCCCAGGGGAATCCAGCGTTGCGCGCCATTCACTTCGCGCCCAACCCCGGGGATCAGGACAAGTATCAACAACGCCAGTGCAGCAAACAACCACCACCAGCCATTGGCGAGCCAATACTCGGTGCGTATGCTGTAACAGCTGATGCCCGCGATCAAGGCCAGAACCATGTAGACAAGGTGTCGCTGGCTGAGGTGCCAGGGGTCGGCATACATCCAATCGGCATACTCAACGGAAGCCGAACTGATCGCAACAAGCCCGACCAGCAAGAGCGCTGCACCCAAAATCACCAGCGGTATATCCGCCCCTGTAACCGCCGTGCGCGCACCATCGGAAAGCAACTTCATGACTGCCCGCTCATGTGTTGCTGGACTAACGCCCTAAAGGCGTCACCGCGCGCTGCATAGCCCGAAAACTGGTCAAAACTCGCACAGGCCGGTGACAATAACACGGTATCCCCGGGCTCAGCCTGCGCACGCGCTACCGTAAATGCCTCGCCGAAAGAGGCCGCCAGGACAGTGGGGGCGGACTCCGCAAGAGCACTCTGCAATAACAAAGCGTCCTCCCCCATAAGCACCAGCGTTTTACAGTGCTGCGAGACCGCTGTGCGCAATAGCGAAAAATCAGCGCCTTTGCCCTGACCACCGGCTATTAGCACAATGTCTCGCTCACCACCCAGACCTAGCAATGCCGCTTCAGTGGCGCCGACATTGGTGCCCTTCGAGTCATTGACATAGCGCACACCAGCCAGTTCTGCCACGTATTCGCAGCGATGCGGCAAACCACTGAACACCCGCAACGTTTCCACCATGGCCTGGAGTGGCAGCCCCACCGCATGACCCAGAGCAAGCGCAGCCAATGCGTTGCCAATATTGTGACGTCCGACAAGTCTGAGCTCACTAACAGGCAGCAATGCCTGATTACCGCGACTCAGATATTCAGAGCCAGCCTCAAAGCACAAACCGAACTCACCAGGTCCGGGCGGCGTCATAGCCCAGGTAATCACTTCGGCAGCTGCAGTCGCCAGCGGCCACGTCTGCGGATCGTCCCGATTGACAATAACTTTTCCACAGCCTTCAAAGACACGCTGCTTGGCGCGGCGGTACTCTGACAAGGAGCGGTGGCGATCAAGATGGTCAGCACTGATATTCAATACCGTAGCGACTGCCAGACCCAGGCGCCGACTGCGCTCCAGCTGAAAACTGGACAGCTCCAGGACATACAAGCCATTACCCGGGTCAAGTAGGTCGAGTGCCGGAGTGCCCAGGTTACCGCCAACAGCCACCTCAACACCGGCACTTCGCGCCATATCACCCACCAGCTCGGTGACCGTGGATTTGGCGTTGGAGCCCGTAATACCGATAACCGGTGCGCTTACTTCACGCATGAAGAGGTCAATGTCACCGACCACGTCCACACCGACAGCACGCGCTTCACGCACGATAGGCGCATCCAACCCAATACCCGGACTCACCACCAGCTCACCTACGCCATCGAAGCCACGCAAGGACATATCACCGCTGAAAAACTGCACCTCGGGCATCTCCTCACGCAATGTCGCCAGACCGGGAGGGTGCTCACGGGTATCAAGCACGGAGAACGGCACGCCCCTGGCATGCAGGTGCCGCGCGCAGGACAGGCCCGTCGCACCCAGTCCGACGACAATGCGGTTGTCGCAATTCACCTGTGTCTGCTTCGCCAATAGCATATCTCGTCTATCGCAGTTTCAATGTCGCCAGACCGAAAAGAACCAACATGACTGTAATGATCCAGAATCGAACGATGACACGCGGCTCAGGCCAGCCCTTCAATTCAAAATGGTGGTGGATTGGCGCCATGCGGAAAATACGCCTGCCTGTCATTTTGAACGAAATCACCTGCAGGATGACCGACACCGTTTCCAGCACAAAAATGCCACCCATGATGAACAACACAATCTCGTGACGGGTGACCACCGCAACGATTCCCAGGGCAGCGCCTAGCGCCAAGGCGCCCACGTCCCCCATAAAGACTTGCGCTGGATACGTGTTAAACCAGAGAAACCCCAAACCGGCGCCTGCAATACTGCCACAGAAAACAGCCAATTCGCCGCTGCCGGCAACGTAAGGAATGTGAAGGTAATCTGCAAAGTCGACGCGTCCGGTCAGGTACGCGATGATGCCCAATGCCGTACCCACGAGCACTGTCGGCAAAATCGCCAAGCCATCCAGTCCATCTGTCAAATTCACCGCGTTACTGGTGCCAACGATTACAAAGTAGGCAAAGACAATAAACAATGGCCCCATGCTCCAGGCGAAATCCTTGAAAAAGGGCACGTACAAATGGGTTGTAACAGGCGAATCAAAGGCCAGGTAAAGGTAGAGCGCCGCTACCAGGCCAACCACACTCTGCCAGAAATATTTCCAGCGCGCCGGCAAGCCCCGGGCATCGCGCTCGGCCACCTTACGATAATCATCTACCCAACCCACGGCCCCGAAGCCAAGAGTCACCAGTAGGGCAAGCCAGAGATACGGATTGCGCAGATCGCCCCACAGCAGACACGATGCCAAAATACCCACAAGCAATAGCGCACCGCCCATGGTTGGGGTCCCCGCCTTGCTGAGATGGCTCTGGGGACCATCATCACGTACCGACTGACCCACCTGCAAAGATTGCAAGCGGCGGATCATGTAGGGACCAACCAGTAGCGAGATAGTCAGCGCAGTGCCCGCCGCCAGAATACCGCGTAAGGTCAGGTACTGAAAAACGCGAAAGCCACTCTGGTATTGGATGAGATATTCGGTCAGCAACATCAGCATCTCACACCTCCTCCGCCTGCAAGGCATGGAGAACGTGCTCCATACCGGCACTGCGTGAGCCCTTGATCAACACCGTGTCGCCCTGACCAAACTGCCCGCTCAACGCCTCAAGCAGGGCGCCGCGATCGTCAAAATGGCGACCCTCCGAACCGAATGCCGCCACGCAAACACCCAGCTCCGGGCCCACTCCCCACAAGCGGTCGATGCCCGCTGCAGCTGCGTATTCGCCGATTTCACGGTGCAGGCTTGCACTGCTGTCACCGAGTTCACGCATGGCGCCCAGCACCAATGTGCGGCAGCCAGGACAGTCCGCCAGCATGTCGATCGCCGCTCGCACCGAGCCTGGATTCGCGTTGTAACAGTCATCGATGACATCGGCGCCGTTAGCTACACTCGTGACTCGCAGGCGACCCGCTACCGGCTCGACGGTTTCCAGCCCATTACGGATGTCGACAAGCGGCACATCGCACGCCAGACCCACTGCTACGGTGGCCAGCGCATTGGCGACGTTGTGCAAGCCGGGCAATGCCAACCGCATCGCCATCTCACCAGACGGGGTGGACGCGGTAAAACTGACCCCCTCCAGCCCCCGGCTGTGCACACCCCTCGCGCTAATCGCTGCTGGCTGTTGCAGACCAAAGTCCAGCACCGTGGCGTCGCCCGCTCGCTTGCGCCATTGGCGTGCCCAAGGTTGGTCAGCGTTGATCACGGCGACATCGCCTGCGCCCAGGCGATCAAAAATCTCCCCCTTGGCCGAAGCAACACCGTCTACACTGCCAAACCCGTCGAGGTGCGCCGGCATGGCGTTAAGCAACAGCGCAATGGACGGTTGTGCCAATTCACACAACCAGTCGATATCTCCGGCGCCAGCTGCGCCCATTTCCACTACCGCGAACTGCACCCCTGGTCGCAACCGCAACAGTGTCAGAGGGACGCCGATTTCATTATTATGGTTGGCCTCGGTCGCCAGTGTCTCACCCCGCTGCGACAGTACTCCCTGAACCATGTTCTTGACGGTCGTTTTCCCACTGCTACCGGTGATGGCAACCAGCGGACCGGTATACAGACTCCGGTTATAGGCACCCAATCGGCCGAGGGCTTGTTCGGTATCTTGTACCCTGAGCTGCGGCAGCGCCGCAGCCGTCTGTGCACTCACCACCGCCGCCACGACACCTTTGTCACGTGCCTGATCGAGGTACACGTGACCGTCGAAGCGCTCTCCCAACAAGGCCACAAACAACTCACCGGGACGTGCGCGACGACTATCGGTCGCCACACCGGTTATCTCCGCGTTGCCGCCGAGCAACTTTGCAGCCAGAGGCACCTCCAGTTCCGCCAAGCTGAACGCGCGCATCACGACTGCGCCCTCCGCGCAAGGGCAGCATTCGCCTGTTCGACATCACTGAAATGCAAGCGCGCCCCGTCGATCAATTGGTACTGTTCATGGCCCTTGCCCGCGATAACGACGCAGTCACCCGTCCCAGCAATCGCCACTGCAGCAGAGATCGCTTCTGCGCGATCTTCGATCAAAAGGTATTGCCCACTGCAGCCTGCCTCAATATCCTGCATGATGTGCGCGGGCGACTCCGTGCGCGGGTTATCGCTGGTCACCACGACCTGGTCCGATACGGCGCAGGCTATCCGCCCCATCAGCTGCCGCTTTTCTCGATCCCGATCACCACCGCAACCAAAAACAGTAATCAACGCACCGGGGACCTGGGGCCGCAGCGCCTGCAATACCTGGGCCAGGGCCTCCGGGGTATGGGCATAATCAACGACCACCTGCAAGCTAAGGGCATTAGGGATTACCTGCATGCGCCCCGGTATCGGCTGCAAGCTGGCGGCCACCTCCAATGTGCGCGTCAAGTCTTCTTCTGTACTTACCAGTACCGCAACGGCGGCGGCGAAATTCGCCAGATTGAATTCTCCGACCAGTGGGCAAAAGAAACTGCGCCTACCCCAGGGGGTAATGAAGTCACCCTGCACGCCTTGCGCGGTGAATTCAGCGTTGTCTACTCGCACATCCGCAGCACCCCCGTGAGTAGAATATGTCACCACATCGGTGCCTTTCTTTACAGCAGCGTGCACACGGGCAGCAAAAGGATCGTCGATATTGATAACAGCGCGACCCAGGTTTTCCCATGCAAACAAGCGCAACTTTGTCCGGCCGTAGGCCTCCATACTACCGTGATAATCGATGTGCTCATGCGATAGGTTGGTGTAAACAGCTGTATCGAATGCCACGCCGTTTACACGCCCTTGGGCAAGAGCGTGTGAGGACACTTCCATGCCAACAACACCAATGCCTTGGCCCTGCCACGTCGCCAGCTGCTGCTGGAGAGAAACCGCATCGGGAGTAGTATTGTCGGTATCAATGACCGCGTCATCCAATGATGCCCCCAACGTTCCTATCACACCACACGGTCGGCCCAGTGCGCGTATCAACTGACCAA
>JABSPW010000143.1 GCA_013214285.1 Halioglobus sp.
GGCGAATCTGCTTCTGCATGGCGCCGTCAGGCGTTGATGTTGGCGGCAATGAACGCTTGCACGCCAGCCAGGTCGTTAGACAGCACCTGCAGTCGCTCGGTGCGTTCGAAAAGATCCGCCAGGTGGGGTGGTAACCGCGCAACACCCTCTAGCCCTGCCTGTGCAATGGCCTGAGGAAACTTCGCTGGGTGAGCAGTAGCGAGACTAATCACCGGGATGGTCACCGGTATCCCGCTATGCAGAGCAGCATTCACGCCGAGAGCACGGTGTGGATCCAACAGATACTCACTCTCGCGCCAGGTAGTCGCGATCTGCCCACAGGTCGACTCGTCGTTGACACTATGACTGCTAAACAGCGCCCGCGCGCGCGTCATCGCCGTCTCGCTGAAGTGAATCTTTCCTTCATCAAAACGACGCATCAGATCATCAATGACAGCTCCATCGCGCCCGTAGAGATCAAACAGCAGGCGTTCAAAATTACTCGATACCGTGATATCCATGCTGGGTGAGAGGGTCTGGGCAAGGGGCTGGCGCCCGTAAGCGCTCTGGGTCATGACCCGGTGCAAGACATCGTTACGGTTGGTGGCAATAATCAGTCGTTCGACTGGCAGCCCCATACGACTGGCTAGATAGCCCGCGAAGATATCGCCGAAGTTGCCGGTAGGCACAGAAAACGCAACCGGACGCACGGGACCGCCGAGAGAAAGCGCGGCATGGAAATAGTAGACAATCTGGGCCATGATTCGGGCCCAATTGATGGAATTCACGGCCACCAGACCGCGACCGTCGGGTAGGAATGTTCGATTACCGAAACTCGCCTTCACCATGGACTGGCAATCATCGAAATTGCCCTGTATCGCCAGGTTATGAATATTGTCTCCTGACACCGTTGTCATCTGCCGACGCTGCACCTCCGAGACCCGGTTATGCGGGTGCAGGATGAAAATATCAATATTGTCGCAGTGGCGACACCCCTCTATCGCCGCTGACCCCGTGTCGCCCGAAGTCGCCCCCAGGATCACCACCTTGCGATGCTCACGTTTCAACACATAATCCAGTAGACGACCCAACAACTGCAACGCAAAATCCTTAAACGCCAGTGTAGGGCCATGAAACAGTTCCAGTACCCACTGGTTTGCACCGATCTGCACCATAGGCGCTACCGCGCCATGTCTGAACTGGGCATAGGTATCGTGCAGTATCGCGCGCAGGACATCCTCGGAAATCGAGCCGGCCACAAAGGGGGCAATGATTCTATGCGCTAGATCCGCGTAACCAAGACCCGACATGGCTGCGATGTCCTCACGCGAAAACGTCGGTAGGGTCTCCGGCACATACAGACCGCCGTCTGCCGCCAACCCGGCGAGCAGAACGTCCTCAAAATCGAGTGCGGGCGCCTTCCCGCGGGTACTGATATACTTCATCACCTCGATCTTCCCACTAACCGTCCAATTCTTCGACGCGTATCCTAACTACCTTTCCCGTGATGCAATCGAGACGTTCTATCTCACCCACCGCTGCATCGACATTGCCCTGGCGAGCACGGTTGGTCAAGACAATCACCGAGACCAGCGTCTCACCATAAACCGGCGCCTTTTGTATTAATGCTTCAATACTGATGCCCTGGTCACTGAAAAGACTAGCCACTCGAGACAATACGCCGGGCCTGTCCTCTGCCTCCATGCGCAAGTACCAGGGTGTGTCAACATTCTCCATGTCAACGATGGGCAGATCACGCAATTCACTGCGCTCGATGCCCAGGGATGGCAGACCTCTTACGTCGTTAAACGCCGTGGCCCGCGCAAGATCGATCAAGTCGGCTACCACTGCCGACGCCGTGGGGCGACTGCCGGCACCGGCGCCGTAATACAGCGTAGGGCCAACGGCATCACCCTCCACCAGAATCGCATTCTTGACCCCATCGACGTTGGCCAATAAGCGTCGATGAGGAATCAACGTAGGGTGCACACGCAGCTCTACCCCGGCGCCATTCTGTTTAGCGATGCCCAGATGCTTGATGCTGTAACCCAGTTCGCGGGCATAGGCTACGTCCTGCGGCTCGAGCCGAGTGATACCCTCGGTATAGACCGACTCGAACTGCAGCGGCATGCCGAAGGCCAGAGACGCAAGGATCACCAGTTTATGCGCGGCATCCGTGCCCTCAACATCAAAAGACGGGTCCGCTTCAGCGTAGCCAAGCGCCTGAGCTTCCACCAGCACATCGGCAAAATCTCTGCCCTTGTCCCGCATCTCGGTGAGAATGAAATTTGCCGTGCCGTTGATGATTCCCGCAAGCCACTCGATGCGGTTACCCGCCAGCCCTTCGCGCAGCGCCTTGACGATAGGGACCCCTCCCGCGATAGCGGCTTCATAACGCACCTCGACGCCATGCGCGTTGGCGAGCGCGAACAAGGCATTGCCATGCTCCGCTATCAATGCCTTGTTCGCCGTCACCACATGCTTACCGGCCCGGATCGCGCGCTCGACCAGCTCGCGCGCAGTCATCGTACCACCGATCAACTCAACCAGAATAGTGACCTGCGGGTCATCCGCCACCTGAAAAATATCGCGACTGACACGGATGCCGGACAGATCACAGTCCGCATTATCGCGGCGTGCTCCAACATGCGTCACTTGCACCGACACACCGGCGCGCGCGGCAATCAATGCTGCGTTTTCTCGCAACACATTGAAGGTCCCACTGCCGACGGTACCCAAACCGCAAATACCGATACTGACGGATTTAGCGCTCATATCTATTTCCACTGTGGCTCAAATCCGAGTCAGCTCACGCCAAGCCATCGTTTCTTATCATGCGTTTGATACTGCGAATCGCCTGCCGTGTGCGATGCTCGTTCTCAATCAATCCGAACCTGACATACCCTTCGCCGTATTCGCCAAAACCAATACCAGGAGAGACAGCCACCTTGGCGTCACTGAGTAACTTTTTACTGAACTCCAGTGAGCCCATGGCCCGATAGAATTGCGGAAGTTCGGCCCACACAAACATAGTGGCCCGGGGCGCTGCCACCGGCCATCCGGCCGCGTTCAAGCCGTCGCACAAAACATCTCGCCGAGACTTATACATTGCCACGATTTCATGGACACAGCCCTGGTCACCCTCCAACGCCGCAATGGCCGCTACCTGTATAGGAGTGAACATGCCGTAATCGAGATAAGATTTCATCCTCGCCAGCGCGGCAACCAGCACCGGGTTACCGCAGCAGAAACCGACCCGCCAGCCGGGCATATTGTAACTCTTCGACATACTGAAGAACTCTACAGCCACCTCCCGGGCCCCCTCGACCTGCAGAATAGATGGTGCAACATAGCCGTCATAGCACAAATCAGCGTAGGCCAAATCCTGTACAACCCAAATAGAATGTTCTCGGGCCACCGCTATGACCCGTTCGTAAAACTCCAATTCGACACAGTGCGTAGTGGGATTGGAGGGAAAATTCAGCACCAGCATCTTTGGGCGGGGCCAACTGTGCTGGATGGCCTTCTCTAACTCGGTGAAAAACTCCTCTTCACTGTCGACCAAGGGTACGTGCCGTATATCCGCACCCGATATGACAAATCCGTAGGGGTGAATCGGGTACGAGGGACTAGGCACAAGCACGGCATCGCCCGGACCCGTCGTCGCCAATGCCAGGTGCGCCAGACCCTCTTTGGACCCAAGTGTCACAATGGCCTCAGTGGCCGGATCGAGGGAGACGTCATAGCGACGCTGGTACCAGTCGCAGATCGCCTTACGCAAGCGCGGAATCCCCTTCGACTGCGAGTAGCGATGGGTATCACCGCGACGAGCCGTTTCAACCAGTTTGTCAACGATGCGTGCAGGCGTAGGCTGGTCGGGGTTACCCATCCCAAAGTCAATGATGTCCTCTCCAGCAGCCCTGGCTTGTTGCTTGAGGTCACCAATGATGTTGAAGACGTATGGCGGTAAGCGCTCAATACGCCTGAATTGATCATCCACGGCGGACAAATCCTGGTAGCGATGCGGCCCGAAAAACCGCCTCTGCAACGGGGGGGCAACAGTACTGAGTCAGCCCCAGCCTGTCAACGCGGTCACCGGGGACTGGGCATTATTGCCGGGACACATGCGACTAATTCAAGCCCAGATTCACCAAAAGCTCATCCGCGGACTGGTAACCAGGAATCATTTGCCCAGACGCCGTGACAATCGCGGGCGTGCCGCGCACTCCCATCTCCTGCCCCAGTTTATACTGCGCCGCTACAGGGTTGCTTTCACAAACATTCATCGACACTTTTTCCTTATTAATCAGCTGCACAAGCGTCGCATTGGGATCGTCAGCACACCAGGCACTGGCGAGGTTCTTGAAGGCGTCTGAGCTAAGACCTGCTCGGGGGTAGGCGAGGTAACGCACCTCCACACCCGCCGCATTGAGGGCAGCAACCTCGCCATGAAGCTTCTGGCAGTAATAGCAGGTGTCATCAAAAAATACGGTTACGTGGGAACGAGCTGCCTTCTCGGGCCCGAAAATAATCATGTCCTCGCGCTTGACACTGGCGAGCAGGGTGGCGCGCTCGGCGTCGCGCCGTCGCTCAGTGAGATTGGTATAGCCATCAGGGCCGACCGCGTATAAATCGCCAACAATAAATTGCTTACCGTCCGGCGTGGCGTACACCACCGGCCCTTCACTAAGGGTCACCTCGACCAGACCGGCAACAACGCTGGTCTCCGCGCTGATCACTTTCAACCCAACATCCGGCTTCTCCAGCCCCGCGCGGAGCTTATCCATCTGGCCACTGGTCAGTGGCTCGCCCGCCATGCTCACCACCGCAAAAATCGCAAATGAGACTGTCAAGGCTGACTTCAGGGTTCGGTCGATCATAATCTGTCCTCTGTTCTGGTGGGATGCCCCACACTTCTTGTGAAACCGCTGCTCATTGGAGCCCGTTTGAACCTGCTAGTTCCTCACCCCCGCGGATGATGCTTTGCATGCAACTCCTGCATACGTTGCTGCGCCACATGCGTGTAGATCTGCGTCGTGGAAAGGTCACTGTGCCCCAGCAACATCTGCACAACTCTGAGATCAGCGCCGTGATTCAACATGTGCGTAGCGAAGGCATGCCGCAAGGTATGAGGCGACAGGTGCTTTTTTATCCCCGCGCGCTGGGCGTAGAGTTTAATACGATACCAGAAGGTCTGGCGAGTCATTTGCGTGCCGCGGCGACTCGGAAAGACCACCTCAGCCGGCACGCCCCTGAGCAGCTCCCCCCTGGGACCGGCCAAATAGCGCTGCAGCCAGCTCAGCGCCTCCTCACCCACCGGTACCAGGCGCTCTTTGCCGCCCTTGCCAAACACCCGAACCACGCCCCGGTTGAGACCAAGCTGCACCATTTTCAGTGTGGTCAATTCGCTTACCCGCAGCCCGCAGGCATAGAGCACCTCCAGCATAGTGCGATCACGCAGTTCCAATGGGTGCTCCAGATTGGGAGCCTGCAGCAAGCGTTCCACCTCCGTTTCTGATAGCGCCTTGGGCAGCGGCCGGCCAAGACGCGGGCTGTCCACATCACGCGTTGGATCCTGGCTAATGTTGCCCTCACGCAAGTGGTAGTGATAAAAGCCGCGCACGCAGGACAGGAAGCGCGCGGCAGATCGGGGCGAATGACCCTGCCGGAGGCGCACACCCAAATACGCCTGCAGCGTGGCCTTGGTCGCTTCGGTGATGCCATCGCGGGTACCCTGCACTAGCCAGTCATGAAACTGGCACAGGTCACGTCGGTAAGAGGCCAAGGTATTGGCGCTCAGCCCCTTCTCCATCCACAGGGCATCAATAAATACTTCAATATCGGGATGGATAACGGGATCGGCAGACATGACTCCACCGTAGGTAAAAAGCGGGTGAGAGTAAATGCTCCGCTTCGCGGAAAATTTACCCTCATGGCACTGTTCTTGCGGCGCTATAACCGCTCTTTGATGCGTGCGGCACGACCGCTCAGCTCGCGCAAATAGTAAAGCTTGGCCTGGCGCACGTCACCACGGCGCTTGACCTTAATGCTATCCACCAACGGGCTGTAAGTCTGGAAGGTCCGCTCCACGCCAATGCCATGGGAAACCTTGCGCACGGTAAACGCGGAATTTAAGCCGCGATTGCGCTTCCCGATGCACACCCCTTCGAAGGCCTGCAGGCGCTCACGCGCACCCTCCTTCACCTTGACCTGCACCACCACGGTATCACCGGGGCCAAACTCAGGCAGTTCCTTGCCCATCTGCTCTTCTTCAAGCTGGGAAATGACCTTGTTAGTGTTCATGTGGTACTCCTGTTACATGTTGCACGGCTTGCGCTCAGTCATCGTGTTCACGTTCGCGGATGTAATCCGCCAACAATATCTCTTCTTCCGCCCCCAAGGGGCGGCCCTGCAATAATTCCGGGCGGCGTTCCCAGGTCCGGCCCAAGGCCTGCCTCAGTCGCCAGCGGCGCACCTTATCGTGGTCTCCACTAAGCAAAACCTCCGGCACGCGCCTGCCTTCGTAAGTCGCCGGCCGGGTGTAGTGCGGACAGTCCAGCAAACCCTGCGCAAAAGAATCCTCGCCCGCTGATGCGTCATGCCCCAGCGCACCGGGCATCTGACGCACTACCGCATCAATAACCACCATTGCGGCCAACTCACCACCGCTCAGCACATAGTCACCGATGGACAGCTCTTCATCCACCTCGGCCTCGATGAGCCTCTCATCGACGCCTTCATAGCGCCCGGCGACCAATACCAGTCCGTCCAATTGAGACAACGCCACCACCTTGGCATGATCCAGCGCTATGCCTTGCGGTGACAGGTATACAACCCTGGCATCGGCACCAACGGCGTCCCTTGCGGCAGCTATTGCCTGCTGCAGCGGGTCGACCTTCATTAACATACCCGGGCCACCGCCGTAGGGCCTGTCGTCTACTGTACGGTGAGCGTCCTCGGTGTAATCCCGCGGATTATAAAAACTCAACTGCACAAGCCCCTGACTGATCGCGCGGCCCGTAACACCGTAGTCGCCGACAGCGGAAAACATGTCCGGGAACAGGGTCACCAGTGCCATCTGCACCGTGCCTCCCAAAGGCGACTCCTTACGCGTCGACGAACCAGTCAACTTCGATGACGCCTGCGGCCAAATCTACGCTGGACACCGAATTTCCCGGCAGATACGGTATCAAGCGCTCCCTCTGATCGATGCTACCCTGGCATGCGGCCACGACCAGAACATCGTTGGCACCGGTCTCAATAAGGTAATTCACCGTACCCAGCAACACCCGGCGCGTCCCTTCTTGACACCATACCTGCAGCCCCTGCAAGTCGCGCCAATAATAATCACCATCGGCCAACACCGGCAGTGCACTACGAGGAATAACCACCTCTAGCCCCTTATAGGTTGCAGCCAGAGCGCGATCGTCCACACCGATCATATGGGCCACCAGCCCCTTACCGCGACGCTTACCGGCATCAAACGTCACCGCGTGCAGCGCAGTGCCGCGTTTCACCTGCCACCCGCCAAAGCCCAGCAGGTTTTCTGGCGGGTCGGTATAGGAATGCACCTTGACCCACCCTTTGAGACCGTAGCACCCGATAATTTTGGCCACCACAAGCCTGTCGTTCTCGCACTGCGCACGGGGAGACTCGTCCACAGACCCCTACCTCACCCCGTGCTCACGCGGCGGTAGCGGCTTCCTTGAGCAACGTTGCCACGCGCGGTGATATCTGTGCGCCTTGACTCTGCCAGTACTCAACACGGTCCGTGTCAATGCGCAGCCGTTCTTCCTGACCACGCGCTACGGGATTAAAAAACCCTACACGCTCAATGAAGCGACCGTCACGCGGATTGCGGCTATCAGTGACCGTCAGATGGTAGAAGGGACGCTTCTTGGCGCCACCGCGAGAGAGACGAATTGTTACCATTTCACGTAATTTCCCTAAAAAAAATGGGTAGCCGTTGCGATCGTGCAACAACGCGCGCAGCCGCCCCGGATCAGGTACCCGAAAGGGAGCGTATCATACGGAAGTTAGACCGCAGTTTAAACCCCGAACCAGGGTATTTTTTAGCCAAATCCAAGACTTATGGTCATCAACCGGGGAAGCCGCCGCCAGCCCCCCCCGGCGGCATCATCCCGCCCAGACCACGCATCATCTTCTCCATGCCCCCGCCTTTCATCTTTTTCATCATCTTCTGCATCTGCTTGTGCTGTTTCAGCAGCCGATTGAGGTCCTG
>JABSPW010000144.1 GCA_013214285.1 Halioglobus sp.
GGCCCATGAACGTTTCCACGCCTGCCGTACTGGAAATGATAACAATGGCGGCAGCATCCGACTTCTCAAGAAAAGGCATGGCCGCTTCGATGCCACGAGTGGTGCCGAACACATCAAAATTCAGGGCATTTTCCCAGCCTTCCTCTGTCATATTGCCCCCACCAGCGCTGACATTGGGTACCAGGATATCGATGCCACCCAGTTCCTCACCGGCCCGCTTGATCCAGCTCTGGTAGGCCGTCTTGTCGGCAATATCGACAACCGAACCGGTTACTCTTACGCCTTTGGTGCTGAGGTCGGCAACGGCACGGTTGACGTCCTCTTCGTTGCGGGCGCAGATGGCCAGGTCTGCACCTTCATCCGCGAACACAGTGGCAATCGCGCGGCCGATGCCTTTGGTCGAGCCAGTGATAAGGGCTTTCTTACCAGCTAATCCGAGATCCATAGTTATCTCCTAACATACGAACTGTGGTTATAAATTGACCTGGAGGGACCTGGGGCCCTGTCGGGCGCCGGAAAAAGGTTTTCCTGGGCCCCAAAATCGGTTTGAGGGGCACGTTAGCAAACCGCCCCAAAAAAAACAATCAGATTTGACTGTTTATTTTTAAAACGGATTGCATGGCAGGTGATTGGATCATCCGGGCGCAGTCAACGGGCTTCTGTAACACGCCCTCTTGTCGGTGTCGGGGGCCGTCCGCCGGTTCAACAACCGGGGCTTTCGCAGGCATCCCCGATACCATCACTATCACTGTCGAGTTGAGCTGGGTTGGGGCGGGCAATGCAGTTGTCGCATGCATCGCCGACACCATCCCCGTCAGCATCGAGCTGGTCATTATTGGGCACGAACTGGCAGTTGTCTTGATCGTCAGGCCACCCATCACCGTCGTCATCAGCGTTAGTGGGATCATCGGGCACAATAATTAAGCCTGTATAGCTCTCTGAGCCTGGGATGTGCAGGTCGGGAATTGTTACCTCGCCCTCAATGGATGTCGTAACTTGACCCCACTGGCTACCGAACTGCCAACGCAATACGGTTCCAGGCGAAGTATTAAGTGCCTGTATACGGCGCACAGTGACATCGACGGTAACAGACTGTGGTTGATCAGGTATACCACCTCCGATATTGAATTTAGGTCGGTAGCGCAAAGGAACGGAAACCCCTTGTTCAGAATCGCCATAAAAAGGGCCTACATGCCATTCAAGCCCGAGATTAAAGTGTCCCCTAGGGCCCCAATAATTGGCGCTGCTATTGGTAAAGACAACCAACATTGAGTTGATATCGACGGTCGAATCAGGACCAGGAAACCTGTCCAGTGGTAGGTCTATATTGGGCTCGAAGAGACGGTGACCGGCAGCGTGCCAGGTGCCGAAACAGGCGATCTTGTATTGGTTACATAAATGGAAGAAATCCAAGTCGAACTCTGCGACAACGTCTGCTGGCGATCCAATCAATCGATAGTAGATGTCCTTCAGCTCACCCTGCTGGGCTTTAGCTTCAAAGTCCACGAGGGACTTGTCTGCACCTAACCAGGCGAGATTGAGATTCTGATCATCCTCGGGCCAATTTTTTACCAACAATGTGTCACCTGCCCACGAGTGGACGACCTCTATTTGGTCACCCCAAAAGGGGGCGACCTCTTTCAGCAACATGGACTGCAAGATGACGCCGGTGCCTCCGTAACTGAGCCCAAACAGTGTTACCCCTCCTTCGGGATCGCCTCCAAACTCGACTGCCTGAGAGGCGGCCAATGCGATCCGATTCGTATTTGAGAGCCCGAAAAAATACCCCCACCAACCCATTGCTACAGTGCCATCCACTTGATGCAGGTTGACATCCGGCCAATGTCCCGGACAACTTTTAACAACGACGAAGCCCTCTTCATGGAAGTCTTCGTTGAAACAAAAAGTCTCCCCCGCGGGGCTATAGCCTGAAAACATCAGAAGTATGTCGGCTCTAGGGTTGCCTTGTTCGTGCAAAAAAGCCACGGGATGTGGCCAGGGGCCGCCCGGCGGAACATACGGTTCTGCATCAATGTAACACTGTGTTTTTTGCAGCACGCCAAAGGTGACAACATCTTCTGGGGGACAGACAAAAAAATCGTTTGGATCACCAGGCTGGGCGTATGCCTGACTGGCAAAGAGTAGTGTGACTGCGAGTAGTAGGTGCATTTTTTATTCTCCTACTTTTTTGCCCCAAAAGATGCAGGCACAGTGCTTTCGATGGCGGTAGGCTGCCAAGGGCGAAGTGCCTAACTGTCATCGAGTATAGTCCAGATGCCTGCAGCAACGACTATGATGGCAGCGGCGCCTTGTGCTTGGTCACTATAGTCGCATCGTCTCTCGATGGGCTAGTCCTATCTTTTTGATGTGGGCGAACTGCAGCTCTTTTGCAGGCGGATTGTGGCGAACGCGGCAGCACTGCCTCACACTATCTGCGCGCGGCGCAGATCGTCGCGGCACGCGGGAGTATGGCATAACCCAAAAACAAACCGATTTGACGGTTTATTTTCTATTCGCTACTGTTATGGCCCGCTGCCTGCGCTGTATCGTACTGCGCAGCCGGCATGAACATCACGATTCCCCGAGAGGACATCAATACGAGGGCGCGCAATGAAGGCTGCGGTATTTAAGGCGGTGGGACAAGCACTGGACGTCGAGACGGTAGCGGATCCGACCCCGGCGCCCTCTGAACTGGTACTCAAAGTAACGTATTGCGGTATTTGCGGCACCGACCTGCACGCCACGCGGGAGGGCCTCACGACAGCGTGTTGTGGACAGATTCTCGGTCACGAATTCGTTGGTGAAATAGCAGAGGTGGGTCCAGAAGCAGCGGGTGACTGGGCGGTCGGCGACCGTATTTGTGCACTGCCTTTTATCGCCTGTGGTCAGTGTTTGGCCTGCGCTACGGGTCGCTTTTTTGAGTGCGAAGACAAGAAGGTCTCTGGTGTTAATGACCAGGGCGGTCTTGCAGAGTATGTTACTACTGGTTGCCGTGAGAGCGTCAGGCTACCCGATAGCCTTGATCTGCAAACCGCTGCACTCGTAGAGCCATTGGCAGTCGGTATTCACGCGGTGCGCATGGCCAATGTGAAAGCGGGTAGCCGGATCATGATTATCGGCGCGGGCCCGATTGGCTTGATTACTGCGTTGTGGAGTCGCTTTTTTGGGGCGCGCGAGGTCGTGGTGAGCGAATTGGCCGAGGTACGCGCAGCGCTGGCAAAACAGATGGGCGCTACCGCGGTGATCAAGCCGGATGTTGGGCAAGGAGCGGAGGCCCTACTGGAACAGTTTATTGACTTTGCCGGTGGCCCGCCCGATGTGATCTTTGAATGTGTTGGTGCGCCCGGCCTATTGCAGCAGTGTATCGAAATGGCGCCGTACGGCAGCAAGATTATTCCTATTGGTGTCTGTGAACAGCCGGACGCTATCATGCCTTTTTTAGGCCTTGTCAAGGAACTGAACATTCAGTTCGCCATGGCCTATACGCTGGATGATTTCGAGACGTCAGTTGCGATGTTGGCAGAAAAGCGTATCGACGTATCACCTATGATTACGGATATCGTTTCACTGGACGACCTGCCCGTCGCATTCGAAGCGCTGAAAACACCGACGTCGCAGTGCAAGGTGTTGACGAAGTTATAATAGCCTAATCGCGGTAGTAATCCACGCCGACGATGTTTTTCCACCCTTCGGCGAAGTTGTCGTAGCCTTCGGTGCACAACATATCTATCCATGCTTGATCCCCAGCCCGGGTTCTTCCCGAGGTGACCTCGACGGCATCCTTGCCCACCGGAAGCCTAAAGGGCGCTTTTTTAGCCGTAGTTGCCTGCGCGATAGCCTTGGCGACATCTTCAGGCATGGCTGGTCGGTTAAGGCCGAATTCGAAGAACCGTACCAGTCTTCGCATGTTTTCGGGATACAGGGGCGGTGCTTCCGACGGCTGTACCTTGGTCCACATCGGTGTCACCACACATCCAGGCTCGACGATAGTTACCTGTGCGCCGCACTCAGCCATTTCCTGGGCCAGAGATTCACAGAGGCCCTCCATTGCCCACTTGGACGCAGAGTAGTGAGCATGGCAGCCTGCTGCGTAACGGCCCGCTAAAGAGCCTACCATGACAATATGACCTGAACCCTGCTTGCGCAGTACGGGTGTCACTGCCCGCAACAGGCTGACATTGCCAAAGTAGTTGGTCTCAAAGATCTCCCGGACCGTGTCAAGTTCCGTTTCTTCTACAGAAGAGCCGGCACCAATGCCGGCGTTGGCCACCAGGACATCGAGTCGGCCGCTAGTGTTGATGATGTCGGCGATCGCCGTGTCGATAGTGCTGGGCCTGACCAGGTCCAGTCGTATGATGTGTGCCGACAAGTTTTCCGCTGCAATTTTTGCTTTAAGCTCGGTCGCGGTTCCGGGGTTGCGCACAGAGGCATATACCTCATGACCAAGGCGCGAGAAGTGCAGGGCGGTTTCCTGGCCGATGCCGGTGCTGGCTCCGGTAACGAGAATGACAGACATGGTTTGCCTCTTAGTGGTGAGTGTCGTTTATAGCTGTTCCAGGTGCGTCATGCCGGCCCTGGTTGAATTTATCTTCGTCGAGTACCGGTGCGGCGCCCCGGCGAGACTTGCAGTCGAGCCGATACGCGCAGGTGACGCAGCGTCGCATGCCCTGACGCATACTGTCATTGTGCGCCTTTAGCTCGGCGTTTTCCTTGCGAAGTGCGAAAAGTTCATGCCGCAGTCGCAGAATATTTTTTTGTGCCGATAGGAGTTTCCGCAGTCGCTCCACGGTTGGAATCTAGCGCGTCTGCCACGTCATGCGCACGGTGCAGGATGTCTCTGGCAGATGTGGTTCAAATTCCATTCTCAGTCCCCCAGCCTCGCCGTTAAACAACGCCTCAAACGGACCTTTGCATATGTGTAGGCAGCCTTCCTCTGGCAGTGCGTTAGGGTTAGGTAAACGATCTGACGGGCCGCAGGTATGCCAGCCGCAGTCGGGAATGTACATTTCAGTCAGGCCATTTGCCGGATCGTACTGAGTGATCGTTGCCGGGCCAGTAAGCCAGTGGGCGGGGTTGAATGTCTCAAACATGAAGGTGCTCCAGCGGCTAGGCTTCTTCGATTCGCTCTTGGTTTTTTTGCGTTTTTTCTTTTTGTTGTTATCCGACATGCTGTTCATCATTGCGAGAAAGTCGGCAGAGGTTTCGTAGGACAGCGCAACGGAGGTCCCGACGACGATCTCTTCAAACTGTTTCTGGCTGTAGTACTTGCGCAATTCCAATAGCGCCCACTCAACTTCGCGCACAAAATTCCCATACCGCTTGCGCCATTTTTCTCGGGGCGATTCGTACCAACGGACACGCTCTCGACGCAACTTGATGTCTTCGTAGTCTCTGTCAACCTGCGCCCTATCGCCAGACAATCGAAGAATAGGCACAAAGGTGTGACTGACGATGGGCATCGCTTTTTTGACGAGCATGCGATTTGACATCCACATGTCGATCCAGGCCTGTGGCCCCCAATTAGTATAAAATCCCGGTTTTTTTGTCGTCGCGACCCGGCCCGTGCGCTGATCGCTGGAGATGATTGCGTGCTCGGACATGCTGCAGTCCCCCGTGCCTATTGGCACTGATTTATGTGTAATAGCTTTCAGTATGAACTTGACAGTAGGCGACGACAATAGACGCTAGTGAAAGAACCGTAAGGTTATGCCGTAAATATCGCGTGGCGCGACAACACCCGTGTACCCACCCATGACAGGAATGTCGAGCCCGAAGGCGAAGTACTTCTCATCTAGTATATTTTGCCCCCAAATAGCCGCCTCCCAGGTCTGTTCCATATTGGACAAGGTTAAGCGTAGGTTGACTAAATGGACGGCGTCATTTTTGAGTACCGGATCTAAATCCTGATCAAGGAAAAACTTGTCTATGTAGTTGTGCTCCAGGCGCGCTTTGCCGACCAGGCTAGAGGAGAGGTCTTTGTCATATTGCACAAAAGAGCTGACGGTCCACTCCGGGGCATTGTCGATGGGCTGACCTGCAAGGTCTTGAGCACAGGGTGGATTGGCGACGCCAGGCACGCCGCCCTGGGCTCCCAGTTCGATATAGTAATAGTCGAAGGTTTGAAGGATGGTGCACTGACCGTTGTCGAATTCATCATACTCTGCCTTGTTGTATCCGATGGCTGAGCCGGCGGTCATGTTGGCGATAGGGACAAAGACAAGCTCAAGTTCGCTACCATAACTTTTCATGGAGCCCGCGTTGGTAACAGTCAGGTTGTTGCCATCGAAGGCTTGGGCCTGAAAATCATCGTATTGGGTGTAGTAGAGTGTGCCATTGAGCTGCAGCCGGCGATCCTTTGTGGACGTTTTCCAGCCGACTTCGTAATTGGTAGACTTTTCCGGATCGAACTCCCCATTTCTGCCTTCCAGCTCTCTGCGCTGGTTGAAACCACCTGACTTAAAGCCGCGACTGATGCTGGCGTAGGTCATGATGTCTGGCGTGAAAAAATAACGACCAATTAGGGTGGGTGACCAGTCGTCGTCGGTGCGCGACTCATCGTAGAAAATATCCGGGCCGGCGACTGGTGGAATATCGATAAGCGAATCGGGCTCCGTGATCTGTGAACCGTCGCGCTCCTTTTTCTCCCAGGTATATCGCATACCAAAGGTGACGCTAAGCTCGTCAGTAATATTCCAGATTAGCTGCCCGAAGGCAGCGTAACTTGTGGTTTTGTACGTATTGGTGTCGGTGTTAAGCGTGCCATTTGGGAATAGGCTACTGAGTGGTATGCCGTTGACGTCAATGTTGTTAACCAAAGCGGTCGTCTGAACGAACGTACCCACTGAGTCCATCTCTGAATAGAAGGCGTAGAGGCCCGCCTGATAATCAAACGTTTCGCCACCTGGGGAGGTGATGCGGAATTCGGACGAATACTGATCGAAGTCGATATCTTGGGACCCCGTAACAGCAGGGTAGGCAGTGAAATCCCCGTCGTAGGCGCTTTCTGACTTGTAGTGCCGCCAGGCATTGATGAATGTCAGGGCATTCTCACTGTCCAGCTCCTTGTTCCACTCCAGCGCCAAACCGCCAATGTCAATTTTGCTGAAGATATCATCATTCACCCAATAATTGTCTTTATCAAAGGGAGCGTCGCGCGGTGGCAGGTAGCCTTCGGAGTTCTCGAAGGAGTTCCACTGAAGAATGGGTTCACCCATCGGGTTATTGCCCAATTGCGCGGAGAGCAGCGCGGACGCTTGATTCAGGCTTGGCGTGTTGAGCGTGGAGAGTCCGTCGTACTCAATGACGGCTAGGGCACAGCAATTCACATCCTCTTTGGCGTAATCCGCAGTGACAAGAAACTCCCCTAGACTCAAATCGGGATTGCTGTCGCCATCAAACAGGATCCGTCCTTTTACACCCCACTTATGAGCGTCGTTAAGGTCTTCACCGCCACTCCAGGTATTCTTATAGAGATGGTCCCCATCGACGACATAACCTGTGGTGCGCAGCGCGTTACCGGAGCCACCCAGGGGAAAGTTTGCCATCGCGTGAATTTCCGCACGCTTGTCGCTGTTGTATTTCAACTCGACCTCCGATTCGAAGGCCTCTGGGGAGGGCGCTTTCGTGATGATGCTGATTGCCCCCGCAGCGGTGTTCTTTCCGTAAAGTGTACCTTGGGGTCCACGCAGGATTTCGATGCGCTCGATGTCGATCAGGTCGCCGATGCTCATTCCTGCCCGACCCTGATAAACGCCGTCAATGAAAGTACCAACACTGGGATCGATACCAACGTTGCTGCCGACGGAGCCGATGCCGCGAATACGAATGGAAATCTGGTTTGAGTCTGTCCCCGGTGTGATCTTCAGGCTAGGCGTATAGTTTTCCAAGTCGGAGAAATTGCTCACGCCACTGTCCTTGAAAAACTCGCTAGTGAATGCGGTCACAGACATGGGTACGTCCTGTATGCTCTCCGCTCGCTTGGTCGCGGTCACAACCACTTCTTCCAGGGCCAGGGGGTCTGACTGCACTGTCTGCGCAGTGGCGTGGTTTGCCGCGAGCAGCAGCGTGGCCAGGACCGATAGGCCAGATAGGTTGTGCCGGTAAGCCATGAAAATCACCAATAAAATCT
>JABSPW010000145.1 GCA_013214285.1 Halioglobus sp.
AGTTATTCATGAAGGATGCGTGGAACCATTCGTCCTCATAAATCTGTTCCAGGGGAAGTCCTGTGTGCTCCCTGTGATAGCGACGGCAATGCTTCAGGTAAGAGATAGTGCGAGAAACTGGCTCGCGTAGCATTGTTAAGGTGACGTAATTCTGGCTTAGCAAGGATCGGCAAGTGTAGGGCACATGGCCGCAGATAATGCGATATTTGTCGGGGCGGGCTGTGACCGCATCAACAATACTTGGAACATGCAGGTAGGCTTCCATTTGGCGAAAAATGTCAGTGCCACTTTGTTGGGTTTCGTTAGGGTAGCGCTCGAAGGGCTCAAAATTACTCTTTATGATATCGGCAAATGAGGTGCCGCCAGTCTTCATAACATGAACAAACAGGTATTTGTTATCGGATATGCGCATAACCGGAGGCTCTGGAGAAACACGTGCATGTAGTAACTCCGCCGATTGTACCTATTCCTCCTTGAGGCCTCGAGAGTCGTAAAGTAGATGCTCTGAGCAGTTGCCAATCAATTCGACAATCATTTCGCGACGGGAAAACTGCCACATGCTGTCGACTTTCCGAAAGGTGTCCTGGTACTTGCCGGAAATAATCGGCTGAAGTGCCAGAGATGCAGTAGCTTGTATCACGGTGAAATAAGAACGTGCACTCGCCGACAAGCCATCACCATCTATTTGAATAATTACATTGGTTGTCAGGTGCTTGGTTAATGGTGTTCCGGTGTCGTGCAGGCGACAGGATAGCTGGTACATTTCCAGAACCTCATCATATCCTGTCCTTGTCACGTTGTGAGCGGGTGAAAAGATTTCGGCATTGCGAAATAGCGCAGCAACGCCCTTAAGGTCCCCGTTGTCGATACGCTCTGCGTAGAGGTAGATGAGGTTCTCTATCTGCCGGCTATCTTCCATAGGAGTCTGATGCGAGAAAGTAGTTGGTCATTGATTACGAATGATAATGAAAGGTCGTCTTATTGTGCAGGTACCTAGCTCGTGGCGACTACAGGGATGATGTCAGCAGGTAGTATTCCCTCCGGATGCTGGTCCCCATATTTTAATAGTCTCCCGAGGGCCTCATCGATCTCTCGGCTGCCATTTCGTAGCGACTTTCTCAGCGCGTCGACGTGCTCTGCCGAGACATCTCCGCTGTGCTGCGCGCGAAGCTCCTCGGTGAGCATATTGATCGGATCATGGTTGCAGGTTTTGCAGACGGGATTTCGGCTTACGACCATGGCTAGTTTTTGTCGAGTAACCTGCAGAAAGCTGTAATTGAATACAGATCCCAGGCTTGCCTGTTTGCGCCAATCTGAGCAACACAAATAGTAGTTGCCGTCATAACCTATAAACAAAAATCCCCAGGGAGCACCGCATAAGGGTTGTACTCCCCCTTCGGATAATTCATTGCGCGCCTGCACCATCTCGGGATACTGCTCAAATTGCATTTGTTCCACAAACAACGCGCCACCGCGATTTATAACACTGTAGTCGTGAAACTTCTTAAGGCCTCTTTTGCGCCAAAATGCCTCCATCGTTTTGATGTGTTCAGGGTCATCACGGTGGTCGACGAGAATAATGACCGGCGTGCACCGGCCCTTGGCCAGTTGCGCAAAACGGGTGATGTTATTGCAGGTAGAGTCGAAAGGCAGATTGTAGATGCGTTCGTATTCTTCGTGTATATCGGAAATATTGATGTAAATCTCGTCAAGGCCCGCATCAAGGAGCTCTTGGGACTTTTCTTCCGTCAGTAAGGCGCCGTTGGATGACATCGAACAGACAAAATTTTCCGCCTTAACCTTCTTTACGAATGAGACCGTATTTTTGTTGATGAGGGGTTCTCCCAGACCGCACAGGCTAACCACTACATCCAAACCGGAAACGTCCTTTACCACTTCTCTGTAGTCTACGGCGCGCGCGAGGGCCTTATCAAAGGTGGCCACATCCATGATGCCCTGGTGAGGCGTCGCATCGCGCGGGCAGAAGTGGCAAGTCGCGTTACACCGATTCGTAATCTCGATGTCTATCGTAAGGAACATGTGGGGCTCAAAAGTACGGGAACGACAAAAATGATGGCATTTAAGCCGTTAAACTGTCAAGAAAGGCCCGAATAAGTGTGAAGTTACGGTAGTTTTGCTTAAATTGTGAGGCCATTCAGACGTTAGTGTGCCCTTTCTCGGCGACATAGCTCCGCGTCCATCATGCTGACGTCCACCAACGACAGCTGTTGGTCGCGGTATGCGGACTCGTAGAGCGCCATGAATTGTGGCCTTAGCCGGGGAGCATAGTTGTCCGCAAAGGAGCTCAGCATCATGTTGGAAAAGCGTGCGGCTCCGGCATAATTGACGTAGGTTGGAGCGCGTAATACCTGATCGTCCACCGCTATCAACGCAACGTCCCGTTTAGCGTCTCGGATAAATCCGGAAGAGTAGATCTTTAGCTCAGATCGGGGTTCGCGCATCGCTAGATGTCCCCTGGGTTCGTAATAACCGGTCAAAATAACGGCGTTGCACCGATGCGGGTCGAAGTGGGTGTCCCTGAGTACCACCTCACCGATATGCCATTCAAGTCCATGGCCAGGCTTGTAGTGCAGTGTCCAGGAGCCGGCCTGTCCCGCTATCGCATGTAATTCGCGATCGCTACCTTGAATGAACGGGTCCTGAAACGGGCCAAGTTCCAGTCCGATGGCGAAGCCGTGACGGTGTGGCGTTCGCATGGCATCAAAGCCAGTGTAGAGGGTTTGGTTGCTGTTGGTTCCGGGATTTTGTAGGGTTGGCACCAAACTTTTTCGCCAGTGGTCCTGCCAAAAGTTGGTGGCAAGCTCTTCGAGCTTGCCTGCGTGGTCCTTGGCGACATCCGTTGCGCCGGAGGGTGTTGCCTCCAGGTGGTGTAAAGTTTGGTTTAGGCCCTGAGGGTTACTGAGGCGCCAGACACCGTCAGCAGTAAGGTAACTGTAGCTCAATGTGTTGACATTCGGGCTGTAGACTTCCCAGCCTCTGCTTCGTCTATTGACTCCTGTACTCGTTTGGAAAAGAGGCCAGAGGTTTTCTCCGTCTAGGCCGTCAGGGAACTCGACTTGTGCACTGGCGAGCAGCGTTGGATAAATGTCGACATTCATCACTACGGAATCAACGACCCTTTTTTGCGGAATTTTTCCGGGCCAACTAATGATCAGCGGGGTGCGGAACGCACCCTCATACATTTCACTTTTTCTGCCGTAAAACGGGAAATTGTTGTTGCGATCAGTGTTTGTTCCACCGTTGTCACTGACAAACACAACAAGGGTGCGGTCGCGGTCTACTACCTCCAGTATGCGCCCGACTGCATCATCCATTTGGGCAACCAGCGCGGTATAGCGCCCCTCTGCTGTGTCCGGATGCCTTTGAGCAAAATGTTCTGCAGGCTGAATGGGTTGATGTGGAGCGAGAAAGGCATGATAAATAAACCAGGGTTTCTCTCTCTGTTGCAGTTGCTGTACTTTACTGATGGTGTGCGCTGCCAGAATGTCCGTGAGGTGGCCGCTGTGCTGCTCCAGGTCGCCGCCATTTGTTCTCAACATTGGATCGCGGTAGGTGGGTCTGAGCTTGCCGCTCTCTGATGCTGCAACGATTCCGGCAGTTTCCCATTGGTTAAGAAACCCGAACCATTCCGGAAACCCTTTGCTATTGGGCCAAGCGTGTTGTCTGGCCTCTCCTGCGTGCCATTTGCCGGTCAAATATGTCTCATATCCCGCGCTTCGCAAGCGCTCGGCAATTGTCGAATATTCAGCTGGGATTTCGCCACCAATCGGTCGAAAACCCGATCGCTCGGGATAACGACCGGTCATAATGGCTACGCGGCTTGGTGTGCACGTGGCATCCGCATAGTGCCGTCTAAAGATGATACCCTCATGCGCAAGTCGCTCAAGATTTGGCGTGGGTAGACCCCCCGGAGTTAACGCCGAGGTATCGTTATAGCCAAGGTCGTCAGCGACAATGAGGAGAATATTGGGTTTTGCTTGCGTCGCTGTCTCTGTCGCAGACTGGGTTAGGCTAAGGACGTTATTTTTGATGTTCAGTAGCCATGAAAAAAGTAATACCACGATCAGTAGCAGTCCTTTCGAGTACCAATCACCCGATATCGATGACGGAATCGATGGCATCGCTTCTCTCTAGTCGACAGGTTTAGGGCGTTATACTACCATCGTGCGCTGACCTAACAACATCAGTAGCTGCGCGCAGCGAGACGCTATGAGTAATTTTTTTCCTAGTAGCTATCAGCTCAAGAAGGTGTTGCTGTGGCCGCGGACGGTGTTCATGCGCTGGAAATATAGGACAACACACGGTCCGATGAAGGCGATGCTTGAGCTTCATTACTATCGTCCGGCTTTGCTAGAGTTTGTCGGTTTGACCCTCTACAATCCGCACATTCTCCACGAAGCAGATCTCGATTCCGAGAGTATTGTCATGGATGTAGGCGCTTTTACGGGAAGCTGGGCGCAACACATGGTGGACCGATATGACCCTATAATTTACGCGTTCGAGCCTAATCCCCAGTCCTTCAAAAAACTGCAGTGCAAGGCGACAGATAATACCAAGCTTCGACCCCTGGAGTATGGGTTGGGTGACAAGGACGAGATCGTGGAATTCACTTTGAAGGGCCTGGGATCTTCCATGTGTGACGAGCGTTCCGCCCATTCGGATATCGATCGTACTGCGGTGCAGATTGTCGCGATTGACAGGGCGTGGCGTGAGCTGGATCTGGGGCACATTGACCTGATGAAGATCAATATCGAAGGTGCCGAGTTTCCGCTCTTGCAGAAGATGATTGAGGCGGGTCTGCTAGGTAATGTGAAATGTTTCCTGATTCAGTTTCATGAATGGCACCCCGGCGCCTATCGTAAGCACAAAAAAATTCGACAGGAACTTTCGAAAACCCATCAACTGGAGTGGGACTATCACTTTATTTGGGAAAAGTGGGTTCGTGTTTAGTCGTTTTTCATGCGTTTTACCCATTTCTCCCATACGAAGTGATAGTCCCACTCCAGTTGATGGGTGTTGCTCAACGCTTTCCTTATACGTCTGCGCCTCCGGTAAGCACCGGGGTGCCATTCATGAAACTGAATCAGGTAGCAGTCCACTTTCTCTAGCAGGTTGGTTTCTATCATTCGTTCTAGCAATGGAAACTCGGCACCTTCGATATTGATCTTCATCAGGGCTATGCGTTCTCGTCCCAGTGATTGCCAGACGTCGACGATATCTCTGATTTCCACCTGCGCTGTTGGTACCGTATTGTTCTTGGAGAACATGGAAGAGCCAAGAAACTCTAGTGCCATTCGAATGCTCTCTCCTCTCTCTCCCACACCGAACTCGTGTGCGATGATCTGGGAGCTATGTTGCGAGCGTTCTTTTAGCAGTTTGAAATTTCGCGGGTCGGGTTCGTAGGCGTGGACTGTGGCATTGTAGCGCGCAGCAATGTCTTGCGCCCACTCGCCGATGTAGGCCCCGGCGTCGATAACGACACTGTCGGCGGAGATGTTGGCTTGATATAAGAGGTGTGGATTGGCGCCCACCGCGCCACACCACCGGTAAAATGCCGGGCGGTAATAATGCAGCTCCATAGCTTTCTGCAAGAATCCCGGCTCGAATTTTTCTTTGTGTCGCATATAGAGTTTGCGCGGATAGAGAACGGCCTTCTTGAATTGATAAAGGCTGGGTATTGTGAGGATCATATCTGCCGGTTACCCTCCATCAGTAGGGGTGCCGGAAATCTAGTAGGACTTGTGTCTGGTACTACTCGACCAGCGGCTCCCTCACACGGACCGGTTTATCCGTGCGTAAATTGGCGTCATGTGATCCGGGTGTTTTCTCACCGAAATTCAGTGAGAATAGTCTTCGACGCTCTCCACCATTGTAGCTGCCATGTACTGTTCTGAAGTTCCACAGCACCAGGTCACCTGGCCTGCTCTCTACAACCAGGGAGGGTACGTCTTTGCCGGGCAAGCCAAATACGCCCTCGACACCGGCTTCATCCTTGAAGGCTCGCCGCAGTGTCCTAGAAAAAGTCTGCTGATGAAAATGACTACCTGGAATAAACCGGATGGCACCGTTTTCACCCGTTAAGTCATCGAGGTAGAACGATAGTTTGACATGGTAGTGGTGAAGAGGTGCTGCGTAGTCATCCGGGTGCCAGTAGCTTTCGCAATAAAACAGGTTGCCATCACTACTCGACCAGATATAGTCACGCCCCAGGACACTTTGCACTATGCCCACCACCCTTGGGTCATGCTGCAGATGTGACAAGCGCGGCGACTGCTCTATAAAGCCAGGAATGATGAGTCGTTTTTGGTCACCGTGGAGAGCCTCGTTGGTTTCCCAAACGGGTTGCTTGTCAAAGGTTTCCTCGAAGGCCTCGATAAGCTCGTTGATATCGTCTGCGAACAGACCGGGGACGTGCAAGAAGCCAAAGGTCTCGAAAAAGTGGATCTGCTGTGTTGAGAGCAGATAGCGATTGTCGACTGTAGTAGTCGTTGCTGTGAGTGCCTGGCTCATAAAACGTCGTTTGATTCTGCGCTTACTTGCTAATTAACCTACCATCATTAATGTTTTTAGTGAAGCCGAGCGATGGCGTGTGAGAACGGCCCGACAGAATGCGGTCCGATCCACTGCGGTTCATCGACAAGGTTCCACCTGCTACGGATTAAGTCTTTGTTTAAATTGAAGTTATTGCTACTTCACAGTTCTCATTTTGGCCGCGTAAGCTCCACTGGCCAACGTGTGCGTGGGACGCTGTGGGGCCTCTTCTTGGGTACGCTCTCGCTGCTTGTGTATGGGCAGCCGGATGCGCCAGAATCGGAAAGCCGGTTCAGGCGAACAGTAGTCGCACTGCAGGATGATGCAACGGATCGGCCCGTGGCTTTCGCCCGCATCGCCCTAATGAGATTGGCGGAGGCCTATGCGGGTGAAGCTCGACTGGCCAGGGAGCAGGGACAGGGCTTACATAGAGATGCTCGGCTGCGCGGATGGTCCAGTGCGGTTGAGGGCTATGCTCGGCAATTAACGTATCTGCTGGAAGACATTGAACAGGGTTTCCCTGTTAGGCTAATCGGCGGTGAGGGGTCCTCGCCTGCGGTGGAGGTGGCGGCTCGAAGCATCATCCTCAGTCATCCACGGCCTAGCCAGCAGGGCGCGTTTGAATTGGAGATACTGCAGGAATTTTGCGCACGCTATGGTTGTCGCTTCACGGAAGCAGAGGAATCGGAGGTGGCGCTGACCCCTGCATACACCCGGCTTGTAACGCCCGCTTGGAGCTTTACGCGGGACGGCACGTTCTGTACTTATCGCGGCATTACCATTTTGTTCACCAACGAGAGGCATGTGGCCAACTCGCGGAGTATCTGTGATCGCGTCATGCAGGAGGCAGCGCTGCTTGCCGATGAGCTGGCTTGGCAACAGCGACATGCTGTGGCCATAGACTGGTCCCGCTTGAGCGTTGCGGTCGCCCTGGGTGGGCCAGAGCATATGGTGCGGCTGAATACAGCGGGGGATGTGTTACTGGTCAGTATTCCCCTATTACACGGCACTCCTAAGCTGCTGTCGGCTTTGATTCCCTGGCTGCAGGGACAGATAAACGAAGGAGCGGAGGTCGACGTTGAGCTGGAGGCTGCCAACTATCGGTGGCATGACTCCTGATTAATTGATGTGAAAGCCGTGCTGCTGTTACTTTCTGAAGGCCATGACGGCGTGCAGCAGCTGGCGGCAGGTGATTTGGCCGATGAGCTTACCATCTTCCACCACGGGTCTGCGTCGTTTGTTCTTGGTCAGCATGTCCTGGGCTACATCGACGATATCCTCATCAGGATGGGCGATCAACAGATTGTCGCTGGCCATGTGATCTCTTACGACACCAATGCTGGTATTGTTGTAGATGGCGCTGAGAACTGCTCTCAGGCAATCCATCTCCGACAGCACGCCGACAAGATTCGAGTCCCGATCGACAACGCACACGCCCGATACCTTGTTGGCGATCCCTGTTTGGCAAGCTGCACGGCGGTGCCGACCAGGCTGCGCTGGAGATGGCAATGCAGATCGGTTCGCCCGAAAAG
>JABSPW010000146.1 GCA_013214285.1 Halioglobus sp.
AGGGGGACTCAACGAATACATCACAGGCATGTTTAATACTGAAAAGTCAGGCAGCGACGACACTTTTCAGGTTATCGATTCAGTGGGTATTTTTAAAGTCACACCTGATATATCAATCTGGGCAGGACGTTTTTTATCACCTAGCAGCCGCGCCAATATGGCCGGCCCCTACTACACCTCAGGCGACGGCTATTGGCAAAATATCGCTGCGCGTTACGGCTGGAATGGCGGCTACATTGGTCGTGACGACGGGGTCGCGTTAGTGGGCTTGGCCATAGATCAACGCTTTGCCTACTCATTTGGTGCTTTTGAAGGCGACAGAATATTTAACTTTAGCGGCTTGGAAAATATATCGACAGACAACCCAGAACAGAATGATGACCTGATGGTCGCCAGCAGATTGCAATACAGTTTTTGGGACAAAGAAACCGGCTATTACGGTACCGCTAACTATTTAGGGAAGAAAGATATTTTCACCATTGGTGTTGCCGGACGGTATAAAGGCGATGGTGCCGCGTCAACAACGGCCGTCGGTGATTATAGCCAGGTAGTTGTTGACCTACTCATTGAAAAGAAGCTTGGGCTAGGTGCAGTATCACTGGAAGCGGCCTATTACGACTACGACACTGACGATGTGTTTCCTAGCGAGCAGGGTGATGCCTACGCCTTGGGTACGGGCTTTATTTTTGCCGAGCCGCTTGGCTGGGGCCAGGTGATGCCGATAGTACATTATCAGAAGTTTAACGCTGACAATGACATTACAACGAAACGTCTGGACTTTGGTGTTAACTACATTATCGACGGCTACAATGCGCAGGTCGCTACCACCTATAGGACGCTGGACGTGACAGATAAATCTGATCAATGGCAATTTGTAGTGGAACTGCAGCTGCAGTTTTAGTCGCTGAATGGCAACAGCAAACCGCAACGAGTAGTCGGCAGAAGGATGTAACACTGTAACGAATCGGCGTGCAGATTTTTGCACGCCACACTAGTCTCGCGTCCGGGCAGCCTGCCGTTTAACCGCAGTAGTAAAACGCACGCCTCTTAACGCCCACTAAGAGTATGGCTTGGCGTATAAGCGCCTTTCCCTTTAACGCACACTTACCGGCTCCAGCTACTTGAAATATCCAGCGTGCAGGCTGTCCCCCCGGCACCCACACCCCTATCTTTTTTATCATTCCCAGCGTTCAATAATCTGTAAGCGCAGCTTTGGTCGTAACCTTCAGTTATTTGCCATTTAATGTCGCGTGGTAATAGAGTGGCGCGATGAAAACAACCCTGATTACAGGGAAAATCAACGGTATTGGCAACATCACCGCAGAACACTTGTTACATCAGGGGCATCGTCTTGTTCTGGCGAACCGCAATCGCGACAAATTCGCAGCCCAATGCCAGGCACTGGCCAGCGCAAGTGGCAACGACAATATTGAATAGCTGGAGCTTGATCTGGCATCGCTGGATTCAGCGCGACGTTGCGCTGAGCACCTCAACGCGCGCTACAGTAAGCCGGATACACTTAACGATAATGCCGGGCTGACCAGCATGAAACAGGTGGTTACTGCAGACAGGTTGGAACCGCAGTTTCAGATCAATGCTCGGACACAGTTAGCGTTTACCCAGTTGTTACTGCCGGCTCTGGTTAAAGCCGCGCCTGCTGGTGGTGACGATGGTCGGACTGGCATACCTGCCCGGCGAGTGGCGAGCGCTGCACGTGGCCGGCGCCTGCGCCATTTTTACGTCGCCTGGCGGCGTCGCAAACCGCTCGAATCCCCCCTGTTCGCGCAGCAGCAATCATCCCCCGATAACCAATGTTGGGCTCCATTGAGGCGCTCTTTGTGTAACATCGGCGCGATCTTTTGGTATCGTTGACTATTACCGGTGTGTTTTGGGTTCAGGTCAGCACGACATTAGATTTTATGTCTAAGTTTTTACAAGACAAGCACGGCTACCCCCCGGGCCGACGTTTGCGTTCTGTTTATCGCTGCGGGCAGCGTGTTTGATCGCTTCGGACGCAAGCCCACTTTAGTTCTAGTCATTGCAATTTATAGCGTAGCGGCAAGTGCTTTTTACAACACCCAGGGTTGGCTGTTGCCGATCACCTGCATGGCCGCAGTGTTTTGCTATGTTGCGGTAGAGGTCGTCGTAGGCGCCATCAGCGGCAGACTATTCCCCATCTCCTGCTACTCCGCTGCAGCCAGCTTGCAAATACCTTTTCGCACAATATCAGCAGCACTGTATGCCGCGTTAGCAGCGGTCGCTATCGGTGAGCGATCTTGAATCAATGAGGGAATGGTTTCGTAACTCATCTACCTGCCGTAAACTGATAGCATGCAACCAGGAGGCGTGGGGCCCGCTGGGGGAGCCTATGCACTTTTTTATACTGCACACCCCCTGCAGTCACGTTGAACAAGAGACAAAGCCGTCGGACTTATCGCAGGCAACCAATAGGAGAACATCGTGCGCGCAATCAAATTAGCAAAACCTGGTGGTCTGCATAATCTGCAGTTGGTGGAGGTGGCAGCCACGGCGCCGCAGCACGACCAAATTCAAGTGCGCAATCATGCCAGTTCGCTCAATTTCCATGACTATGTGGTGGCAAGCGGATTACTCCCGGTCGATGATGAGCGTATTCCGATGTCGGACGGTGCCGGCATTGTTGAGGCCATCGGGCCGGCAGTAACTGAATTTAGCCCCGGTGATCGCGTAATGAGTTGTTTCTTCCCGCATTGGGCCAGTGGCCGCGCCGATACCCTGACAAAAATTTCTGGCATCCCCGGCGACAATGTTGATGGTTTTGCAACGGAGACCGTCACGAAGTCTGCCGCTGCCTTCACCCGCATGCCCGACGATTACTCGTTTGAGCAGGCAGCAACACTACCCTGCGCTGCCGCCACCGCCTGGCGTGCTTTGTTTGTAGAAGCCAAGGTGCAACCGGGCGACACGGTGCTGGTGCAAGGCAGCGGCGGTGTGTCGGTTTTTGCCCTGCAATTTGCCAAGGCGGCAGGGTGCAATGTCGTGGCTACTTCCTCGTCTGACGAGAAGCTGGAAACGCTGCAAGAGCTGGGTGCCGACCAACTGATCAATTATCGCGAGCACGAAAACTGGGGCGACAAAACGCTGGCAATTACTGACAACAGAGGCGTCGATGTGATCATTGAAGTTGGCGGATCCGGCACCCTGGCGCAGTCGGTGCGCGCTATCGCGATGGGCGGGCATATTTCAATGATTGGCGTGCTGACTGGTATTCAGGGCGAAGTACCTACGGCAGAGCTTTTTCAAAAAAATGCTGTTATCAGCGGTATTACCGTGGGCTCACGGGCGAGCCAGCAAGATATGGTAAAAGCCATAAATGCAACCGGGCTGGAACCGGTAATCGATCGCAGTTTTGATCTGGCGGAACTAGCAGACGCTTTTCGTCTGCAGGAATCACAACAACACCTGGGGAAAATTTGTCTTAATTTCTAATAGTGTAGACCAAGCACCCGCCCTTTGACGTCAACAGATACCGCCCAAAACCACAGCACCCCTCAATGATGGGGTCGCCACGGTAATGCAGTTAGCAGCAGTAAGCGGCGGCACAAAGGGACTATACAATGACTCGTGAAACCGAGCAGTGAGCGACATTCTTTTGTGACAACCCCCGGTTAATGGTCCTTACCGGAGCTGGCATCAGTCTAGATTTCAGTATTCCGACGTACCGCGATGACGCCGATAACTGGTTGCCCAAAACGCTGTTTCAGGAGCGCGAAATCGTACAAGAGAAGCACACGCGAGCGCTATTGGATACGCTCATGGCACAGGTGGTCCACGATCCACGATGCGAAGCCCAATATAGCCCGTCAGACACTGACGCAACTTGAAGAACATCAGCGCCATGGTGTCGATCGCTGCGGCGGTTTTGTCAGAGTGACCGCCGCATTGAGAACCAGGGCATCATACGCGGCAAAGCGGGGCAAGCTTTCAACAGGATCTTGGCTCATCTGTGCGATAGGAAACAGATGTCACTTGCCATTACTCGCACCCCCTCCAAGGGCGCTACCTGAGACATTCCCTCTGTTGACGGGAGAGGACCCCGCGTTATCACCGTCCAACAAGCTCGGACGCCACTGAACATTGATTCAGCACGAATTTCTTTGGGCTAAAACCTGTGAGCGGCCGCAAAGGCTTTGCAAGCGGACCAATGCAAGCGCACACTAGAGCATAATGAACGGCCATCGCCTGGTTCGCTGTGTGTCACGCGTCGAGATACTAAAAGACGGTTCTCGCCAATAGGCTTTTTTATCTGTCCCATACTTGAGAGCCACGAGTTTCAGGTCACTCATGCTTCACAGGTTGTTGCCAGCAGTTCGTTTTGAGTGTCCCAGAAGATTCCGCGTAAAATAATCAAAAATCCATGTATGATACAGAACAATCAAAACGAAGACGGATATGATCATGCGGTACAGCAAATGTCGCTCATCTTGTACACACTGGAGCCCAGATTGTTAGAGAAACGGCATCTCTCTCATCCTGCAAAGCAGTGGTTTAACCTGGCCAGGCGAATCCGATATGCGAAAAAAAATTAGCTTTACGAGTAACAACATTAAACTGCAGGGGTTGCTCGAGACTCCTGCAGGAAACCCACGCTGCTACGCTCTCTTTGCGCACTGTTTTACTTGCGGCAAGGACAGTATTGCCGCCTCAAGAATCTCGCGTGAGCTTGTCAAGCGCGGTATCGCCGTATTGCGCTTCGACTTTACTGGATTGGGAAGCAGTGACGGGGACTTTTCTAACACTAATTTTTCTTCGAATCTCGAGGACCTGCAGGCCGCCTGTAATTTTCTGAGGGAAGCATATGACGCTCCAGCGGTGCTCATTGGGCATAGTTTGGGAGGCGCAGCTGTGCTGGCAATGGCGCAAGAGGTCCCTGAAGCAAAGGCAGTTGTAACGATAGGTGCACCGTTCGAAGCAAACCATGTTGAGCACACCTTTGCCTCTTCAATTGATGAAATACAGGAGCAAGGTGTTGCTGCAGTTGATTTGGGTGGGCGAAAATTTAACATCCGAAAGCAATTTATAGATGATTTGAAGCAGCAAGACCCTGATCACATAAAACGTTTGCGTAAAGCGCTCCTGATCATGCATTCACCTGTTGATGCCATGGTCAGTATTGACGAGGCCGAAAAAACATACAGCGCAGCTAAGCACCCCAAGAGCTTCATATCTCTGGATACGGCAAATCATCTCCTGACTAAACGAGAGGATGCAGACTACGTAGCGGAGGCGCTTACAGGCTGGATTGCCCGCTATATTCCAAAAGCTGGGACCGAGAAAAAGTCTGTTACAAAAGGGCATATTGTGGTCGAAGAACGAGACCACGTTTTTACGCAAGATGTCTACTCTGACGGCCATCACTGGTTAGCCGATGAGCCAACGTCTATCGGGGGCAGTGATTTAGGGCCAGACCCCTATGAGCATTTGCTTGCCGGTCTGGGCACGTGTACAAATATGACGCTTCGTCTATATGCAAATCGAACGTCGATTCCATTAAAGAATGTTAGAGTAAGACTTTCTCATCAACGCGACTATGTAAAAGACGCAGAGACCTGCGATGGTGGCGAAGTGCAAATCGAGAAAATTACGCGCGCCATAGAGGTCGAAGGCGAATTATCAGTAGAGCAGAAGAAAAAACTGTTGAAGATTGCTAACAAATGTCCAGTACACCGTTCGCTCGAGAACAAAATGCTGGTGGAAACGGCTTTATCAATGTGAAGTCCTCCCTTCAGATAACTGCAGTAGCGTCTGAAGCGAGCTAAGTTAAAACATATCGCTACTTTAGTATAAAGCGATCCAGGTTTATCACCCTCGTCTAAGCCGTGACAAAGCCAGCCAAACATTTGTCGCTAGCATCATCGGTCTTCTATTCGATGTTGATATTGAGAATATTTTTACAAAACGCATTCGACAGTGCCCCGGTTTCAGCGACTACCACCCCATGGGTAGGGCCATTGATGCCAATATTCAGTCTTCTCAGGTCGTCGGGTAGTACACTTACTGCAGGAGCAGTGAGTGTCAGTAATTGCGCTCTATCAAAGCAATGACTCGATTAATCGCGTGTCTTTGTTGTTTTTGCTCTTTCGTAACCTTTCATAGCGATGGATCGTGTGCTGTTTCGAGCCCTCCACCATTTGAGCTCACCGTTGGCTTCCCTTATACGTGTCCAGCTGCGCTCGCTGTCTGGTTCCAGTCAATACCGCAAGAACATTTCAAAGTGAGGCCGCTTTCAAGCGCCTTAAAATCTTGTACTGTTCACTGCCTGTTTCTTGACCTATCACAAATACTAGAACATTTCTCTCCATCAAGTGATTCATTTATCGATAGATCCTTGCACATTTTTAGTGCTTTGCAGGTTGCTATCTCAGATCAAAGCAGATGACTTATCTTACTTTAAAATCGGTCTTTCTTACCGACGCACGCTGTGATCTATTGCCATGCTGTCACCTGAGCGATGCTAGTCGTGCCTATGCGTTTTATGTTCATCTTCCGATTCGCCTCGCGGTGACATGGCCTATAATTTATAGTGTCCTGCATCTGGGCCGTAGACGATGAGCGAATCGCCGGCCTTGAGCGATGCAGTGCTCTCAGATCCATTGACAATGTCGCCGGTACGTGCATGCGTCGGCAATAGCTGAAGGTCAAGATCTTGAAGAACAGTTAAGTTCACTGCGTGCTTCTCATCGAGCAACACGGTTGCTACAGGGTGTTGGTAGACGCTGTACCCATCGCCAATTTGCAGAAGACGGATAAAGTGTCGTGTCTTTAGGAGCAGTGTGGATGCGAATACACGACCGCTAGGGTTACACATCCATCTTTGTGCGCGACCGTTTAGAATCAAAAACCAGATAAAACTCAGCGCGCCGGCTAGCCATGCTAGCTGCTTAGCTACAGCGCACACATCGTTTTCAATGTTTATAAACGAGACCACTACGGTAGCCGAGACAATCACAATACCGAGGTTACCAACGACCAAGAGAAAAATGACGATTCGTCTCCCCACAGAGTAATTTACGACTTATTCAGCTTCCTTTTTGGTATAGCCTGTTCCGGATATTGCTGGAAGTGCTTGGGATTTTGCTGCGCCCTCTTCAAGGCCAGTTTGTCACAGAGCAACCGCGCCGATATGAACGGCTAGCACAAATAGCGTCAAGACTACTAGTAGTGAGATTGCCGCACCCATAAATTTTTCCTCCTTCTAAATTGCAGATCGACTTGCCTTGGTTAAAACAATCGACTTGTCACACCAGAGCACAGAGCCTTTGGCATTCAGAGAAGTCACGAACCGTTTGTACTAGTCACTCGTCATATCGGCAGATAATGAATCAGTTTTTCTCGAATGCTTCATCTAGTGTTTTTCGTCGGAAGCCACTATTCCGCCTCTCAATGGTATCTCTGTTACGTCTTCGTTCTCAGCGGACTCGCCCATGTCGCGTGCGTGACGCCCAAACCAGTTTGCTAATGGCGCTGCTGTTACGCCATGCAACAGAATGCTCAGAGCAACAGTAAGCACAGTGATGGTGAGTATTTCATGTCGATGCTCAATATCTGTTTCTTCAAGTATTAGCAGTACGAATAGAATAGAGGCTAATCCTCTGGGGCCGAACCAGGCCAGAAACAATTGAGTGGGCAGCTTTACTCCGCTGCCTGTAAGCGAGAGCACGATGGGTACCACTCGAATGACAGTCAGGCTCAATAGCGCGTAAATAACGTGAATAGCGTTAGCATGCGACAGCGCTTCAGGTAGTAAGACTGCCCCGAACACCAAGAATGTAATCAACATCAGTAATTGCCCCTCCGTTTCCATAAACTCAAACAGAAACTCACAGGGGTGCTGCACCTTGTGGCCGAATACCATGCCGCCTACAAAGGCTGCGATGAACCCATTGCCACCGATTAGTGTGGCTACGACATAGGTCAGTATCGCTAGTGACAAGATTCCCACGCCTTGGAAAGCACCAGTCATCCAGCCGCGTTCTGATGCCGTGTCTAACAATTTAGCGCCGGCATAGCCAATGACAACACCTGCTAGTGTCCCAAGGGTGACC
>JABSPW010000012.1 GCA_013214285.1 Halioglobus sp.
GTCATGGATAGCGCAAGGGCCAACTACTACGAATAGTCGATAGTCTTTGCGGTCGAGTATGTGTTCAATGACTTGTCTACTTTCTGCCAGTTTATCGTGAACAGGACCGGACATAGGCAATGCCGCCTTAAGTTGTGCCGGTGTGATCAGAATATCCTGGGACGTTACGTTCACATTGTGTATTTCGATGTTGCTCATCGGTGCTCACCTGATAAAGTGTTCTCGCTGCGGTTCCTGGTGACGACCGGGATGCAGCAAAGGGGTCCTGTGTGACCGCTGCTAGCGGGGGGCGGCATTTTAAAGCAGTCCGCTGCCTTTGTGTAGACAGATAATTCCCAGCCACATGGAGTCCACTTGGCAAACCCTCTTTACGATATTACGCCCCTGGAGCCTCTGATTCAGTCTGGCTACACGCTGCTGACACCCAACCGGCGACTTGCCCGACGAATTAAAATAGAGTGGGACCGATACCAGGTGGAAGCGGGCAAGCGTGCCTGGTCCTCGCTGCGGGTGTTTCCTCTGGAGCAGTGGCTGATCAGTGAGTGGCAGAACGCAGTGGAACATGGAGTAGTACCGCCGCGTCGTCTCCTGCCACAGCAACAGGCACTGTTGCTGTGGCAGGACGTTATCGCGCGTCATGCAGAAGCTGCGGGAGGACCAATTCTGCTGCACAGCGGCGGTGCCGCAGAGCACGCCAGCAACGCTCGGGACCTTCTGCTGCGCTATCGACTGGATACCGCGCTTGAGCCGAACGTCGCATTGTTCAAGACTGAAACAGATTGTGCAACGTTTCTTCAATGGGAGAAGCTGTTTGAGCAGCACTTGGCAGAAACGGGCTGCTATACCAACACCGATGCGCTGGTAGCCCTCGCAGACCAAGGACGTGGTCACAAGTCTCTGTCCGTGGTGTTAATCGAGTGTGGCGAACTGACGCCGCTGGTCGCACAATGCCTCAATGCGCTCTGCAATGACGTACAGGAATTGGCCGCTCAAGCCGATCTAGCGCAGTGCATTGTTCATCCTTTTCCCGACAGTCGGGCCGAAATGCGAGGGGTTGCGGCCTGGGCTGCCTGTGTGCAGCGAGAATCGCCGTCAGCTACGGTAGGGATTGTCAGCGCCGGTTCCAGTGCGGGCTTGGAATACCTGCTGCGTCGTGAATTCGATTGCCTGGGTGACAATTTTAACAGTTTGCCGGTTAACTACTCTACTGGCATTAGTCTTGTTGAGGCGCCCGTGGTCAGGGACGCTTTGGCCGTCCTTACCCTGGGGCTCGAGCAGGCGGTAGTCGGTGACGTTGTCGCACTGCTGCGTTCTAGATTCCTCAAACTTCCCGATGCCGAAAGTGCCTTGTCCGCTCATTTTGTGTCGCGTTTGTTCGATGCTGGTAGTGAACAGCTTGCCACCCGCACCCTCGCTAACTTTGCCAATAGCGTAAAGCATGGGGATCAAAAAGGCCTCACTTTTGGTCGGCACCTAGCGGCGGTTCTGCAAATGCGAGAGCTGCGTCGGCCCGCACTGCCGTCCCAGTGGATTACGCGGTTCGAAACCATTCTTGGGGAATGGGGTTGGCCGGGGCCAGAAAGTCTCGACTCTCTGGAGTATCAGCAAGTCGCGCGCTGGTATGACACTCTTGAGGAATATCGGGCGCTGGATAGTGTCCGGTGTGAAATCAACTTCGCGGAAGCACTGCGGTTGCTACGTGAAATCTGTCGGGCTGAGGTGTCCCATCCGAGCACCACTGATAGTCCGGTGCAAGTTCTAGGGCCGCTGGAGGCAGTTGGTCTGGCCTTTGACCATCTTTGGATTTGTGGTATGCAGGCTGCGAAATGGCCCGCGTCCCCCAGTCCCAACCCCTTTATACCCGTGCCCCTGCAGGCGGGGCTGCAGATGCCACACGCCTGTCCCGAGAGGGAATGGCGCTTTGTAGAAACGCTGTTCGAGCAATACCGCCGAGCATCTGCGACGGTGCATGCCAGTTATAGTCGTCAGATCGATGGAGTTAACGATCTCCCCAGCCCGCTGCTCAAGGGATTCCCAGAGCAGGAAATTGACGGTGGAGAACCAGTATTTCCTGAGTGGAAGCGTGTTGCACAGGCAGCTGACCGGGAGACCGTGAGGGATAATCGCGCCCCACAGGCGTCGGTTAGCGAACTGGCTGGGCTACGCGGCGGTGCGGCGCTTATCGAGCACCAGTCCCACTGCCCGTTCCGAGCCTTCGCGCAGCATCGCTTACACGCACAAACTCTCGCAACATCGCCCCCAGGTATCTCTAACGCCGAGCGTGGTCAGATCGTTCACGGAGCATTGCAATGTCTTTGGTCACGCCTCGATGGACACAGTGAGCTCCTAGACATCACGGCTGATCAGCGCGCTTCCCTAATAGACGAGGCCGCGCGTGTGGGATTGGAATCGGTACCACTGTATCGTCGCATTGCCTTGGGAAATACCTGTCTGACGCTGGAAAGCCATCGCTTAGAGTCCCTTCTGCAGGAGTGGTTGACGCTTGAAGCCGCCCGGGGTGAATTTGTGGTTCAGGCAACGGAAGAAGATATCGTATTGCAGTTGGATACCTTGGTCGTGCGCTTGCGAGTTGATCGCATTGACCAGTTACCCGACGGCTCACAGGCCATTATCGACTACAAAACGGGACAGCCTAGCGTGTCGAATTGGCTGGGGGAACGGCCGGCTGAGCCGCAACTATTGTTGTATGGCCTCGCGACTGGATCGCCACCTGCAGTCTTGGCGTTTGCTCAGGTACGTCCGGGCGCCTGTCGCTATATCGGTGTCGGTGATATCGACACGGGTGTATTAGACGGTATTGTGACGGACATCCCTAAGGCAGTTGGTGCGACAATGCGGGCACATAACTGGCAAGAGCTTAATCGTGAATGGGCAGAAAATTTACGTCGTCTGGCTCAGGACTTTGTCGAAGGGGAAGCGACCGTTGATCCGCTGGCCCCCAAAAGTTGCCTCTTCTGCGGTATGCAATCGCTGTGCCGGGTAAATTTTGATGATAGCTGGGAGGAGGACGTGTGAACCGTGTGCCGGACAGTGAACAGCGAGCACTGGCGATAGATCCAACGCGTAGCTTCTGCATCACAGCCCCCGCTGGCTCTGGAAAGACTGAGTTACTGATTCAGCGCTTCCTTGCCCTCTTGTCGAGAGTTGCAAGACCAGAGCAGGTACTTGCGATTACGTTTACACGCAAGGCAGCAGCAGAGATGCGCGAAAGGGTTTTACTGGCTTTGAATTCAGCGCAAGCCAAAGAACCCTGTACAAGTGATCACGAGCGCGTAACGCGGTCACTGGCAACATCGGTCTTACAGGCGAATGCAACACACAAGTGGCGTCTATTGCGCGACGTGTCTCGCTTGAATATTAAAACTATTGACAGTTTTTGTGCGGGATTGACTCGGCAGATGCCCGTGTTGAGCTTGCTTGGCGCGCAGGCTGCACCCCAGGATGATGCGACACCATTATACGAAGAGGCTGTATCCGAACTTTTTGCAATGCTAGACACAGACGACGTGATGGGAATCGATTTACGGCGGATATTGCAACACTTCGACAACCGCTGGCCGCGCGTGCGGCAGTTGCTTGTAGAGATGCTGGGCCGACGTGATCAGTGGCAAAAGTATATCGGGGTGCATGAGACACCGGATGAATCGGAGGACTACCTCGTTGGGGTGACAGAAGGTTTGGTGCGAGAGGCTCTTCGAGAACTGTCTGGCATGTTAGCACCCTATCGGGAAGACATACTGGAATTACAGCGCTTCGCGGCAGAAAATTTGGGTACTGTGCAGCTCCGCGAGTTCCCGCAGTGCGAGGTCTCAGAGTTGGCTGATTGGCGTCGCGTGCGCTCCCTGTTGATGACACACGAAGGCAGCTGGCGAAAGCCCCGGGGGATCAATAAGCATGCTGGTTTTCCAGCCGACAAGACGGAAGAGGCGCAACGACGCAAGGCGCAAGTTCAGCGCCTGTTGTCAGACCTTATAGACGACGCAGTGCTTGAGCAGCGCCTTGCTGCCGTTGCGATCCTTCCGGAGATCGACAAGGGTAGCGCGGCGTGGGAACTCGTCCTGAGCCTATCACGTCTTCTGCCAGCACTTACCGCCCGGCTTCTGCTGGTATTTTCTCGACATGGAGCTGTGGATTACAGTCAGTTGTCTCAGTCGGCCTTACATGCGTTGGGCGAGGACGATGCTCCGACCGACTTGGCCTTGCGTTTGGATTATCGAATCGAACACATCCTCGTGGATGAATTTCAGGACACGTCTATCAATCAATACGAGTTACTGCGAAAGCTAACGCGCGGATGGGGTGAGTACAATGATGTGAATCCTGAAACGCCACGAACCCTACTGGTTGTTGGCGACGCGCAACAATCGATCTATGGCTTTCGTGATGCTAATGTTAGCTTATTTCAGCGGGTGGCTGAACGAGGCTTTAATGGCGTCATGCCTCAATCTCTTATACTGGATGCTAATTTTCGCTCTGATCGCAAGATTGTCGAGTGGGTTAACAACACATTCAGTAAGCACTTTCCTGCTAATGACGACATTGGTACCGCTCAGGTCAGCCATCGTCCCGCTAAAGCGATTCGCAGAGCAGATGAGGACAGCACCGTCACGCTTGACGCTTTTCGCGGCGATGGCAGTATTGATGCTGAGGTGGAGACGATCTGTGATGTTATCGCGCGCTGCGTTGCATTGGGAGAGACGGATATTGGTGTACTGGGTCGACAGCGCTCCCACCTGCGTCCGATTCGACGGCGACTGAAGGAAATGAGTATACCTTGCCATGCGATCGAAATGGACCGGCTGGCCCATTCTCCTGTTGCCACTGACCTGATGACATTGTGTCGTGCGCTCGTCTACGACGCGGATCGGTTGGCATGGTTGGCACTGCTGCGCGCACCCTGGTGTGGCTTGTCGTTGAAAGACTTGCTGGCTGTCAGTCGATACGGGCCTGCAGAGCAGCCCCTGCGGACGGTATTGCAGACCCAGGAACTCGACCACGTCCTCAGCAAGGAGGGTGCGCAGCGTATTCAGCACCTGCGACAAGTGATGCTGCGCACCTGGTCGCTCCGAGACAGACTGTCTCTGAGGATTTGGATAGAGCAAGCATGGGTGGAACTTGGTGGCCCAGCTTGCATCACCGAAACGCTGATGTTGGAGGATGCGGAAAGTTTTTTTCAACTGCTCGAGCGGGCGGAAGATGCTGGCATTGGTCTCAATATAGACTGGCTGGAAAAACAAGTGCAGGGATCGACTACGAGCGCAGGATCACCAGATTGCGCTGTCCACCTTATGACATTACACAAGGCTAAGGGTCTAGAATTCGGCAGAGTCTTTATTCCGCGCCTTGACGGGAAGCCACGCGCCGACAGTGGTGAACTATTGCGCTGGGACGAGCAGATTAATGCCGATGGTGAAACGGTATTTTTGCTTGCCGCAAACGATAACAGCGAGCCTGGAGATCCCACTTTGTATCGCTACTTGGGGCAACGCCGCAAAATTAAACAGGCTTATGAAGCCACCCGGTTGCTTTACGTCGGCGTTACCCGAGCGGCTCATCATCTGCACCTGAGTGCAAGTATAGGTTGGAATGAGGGTAAGAACGAAGCAAAGAGGCCTGTTGCCACTAGTCTGCTGGCTACTATCTGGGAAACATTTGTCGAACAGGCAGAAGTGCATGAACTTGCCGGCGATGAGCAGTCCATTGATGCAGTGCCAGTGCTGCTGAGGTTGACCTCGGCCGGTCTGCCGCCGGCGATAGATGTGGAACCAGAAATACCGCCTCCGGAAAACTTCCCAGAGCGGCCGACCCATCACTTCGAACGGGTGGTAGGCATAGTTGTTCATCTAGCACTGGAGCAACTCTCACAGCGTGACACGCTCCCGACGTTCGCATCTGATCAGGATCGATCACACTGGCGATCTGCACTACAGAATCGAGGGCTCACGGGCGACGACATCGAGCAAGGCCTGGAGCACGTGCTTCACTCTGTCAATACAACGCTGCAAAAGGGTGGAGAGGGGCGCTGGATACTGTCCCGTGATCGCCGAGATGCGCAAAGCGAATGGGCCCTTACCTGTCTGGATGGGGCCGGCATGCCGAAAGATATCGTCATTGACCGCAGCTTTATCGATGAACAGGGGCAGCGTTGGGTCATCGACTATAAGACCAGTTGTCCCACTGAAGGTGAGAGCCTTGAGGCCTTTACCACTCGCGAAAGCGCGCATTACATCGAGCAACTGCGTTGTTATCGTGATGTCCTACGCGACATGGGGAATGAACCTATCCTGTGCGCCTTATTTTTTACCTCAGTGGGCCTGCTGCATACGCTTGTCGATCTGAATGATGATGGTGTCAGATGAGTAATTTCAGGGATAGGAAGATACATCGCGTCGTTATACTGACCGGAGCAGGCATATCAGCAGAGTCGGGATTGGCAACATTCCGAGACTCGGACGGCCTTTGGGAACACCATGATCCGATGGAGATCGCCACACCGGAGGCATTTAGTCGAGACCCTGCACTTGTATTTCGCTTTTATAATGCGCGTCGTCGTCAATTGGTCGAGACATTGCCTAATACGGCGCATAAGGCACTTGCTCAATTGCAAATGTCTTTCCCGGGTGAAGTTTACCTCGTGACCCAAAACGTAGATGACCTGCATGAGCGCGGTGGTAGCAAGCAAGTCTGCCATATGCATGGTGAATTGCGCAGTGCACTTTGTACGAGCTGTCGCGCGGTGCTGGGCTTTGAAGAGGACATGAGTGCTGATACTACGTGTTCTGCCTGCGGAGCCCATGGCACGCTACGACCTGATATCGTGTGGTTTGGTGAAATGCCATATCACATGGATGAAATTGGTCGTTACATACAGACATGCGATCTTTTCATCGCCATTGGGACATCGGGCGCAGTGTATCCCGCCGCTGGGTTTGTAGGGGAGGCGTCGCTGGCCGGCGCGATGACCGTAGAGGTTAACAAGGAAACCAGTAAGGTCAGTCGCTCTTTTGATGAACAGCGGCAGGGGATTGCCACTGTTGAAGTGCCCGCATTGGTGGAGGAGTTGCTGGCAGGCTGACAATGAGCAAGCCTGCCGTTGACGCTCACTCGCCGTGCGCCGCAACTTTCTGCAGGGTGATAGCCAGTGCTTCCGTGTAGAACAGCACTACAGTCTGGCCTAACGTTATACCGTCAAACTTTTCAGGTTCGATGTCGCCAATCGTATGCAGCTTGCCACGAGAGTCCTTAACTGTTGCCGTACCCAGCTCACGGTTCATGCCCTCTATGGTCACGACTGCGCGTATCATACGCGCGCCTGCAACACCTGGCTGGCGCGGATCGTCTGAGGCGCCCGTTTCCTCGAGGAGCAACCAGGGTTCGGCGAGTTCATCTGCAGTGGGTTTGCGCAGTTCGCCTTCCAGAGCGGCGAGGTAGGTGACCCGCAGTCGATCACCGACATTTACGTCCTCAAGTCTGATGCTATCTTCACGGACAGTGATCGTGACGGTCTCGCCGTTGGGCCCCTGCAGACTCAGCTCACGGGTTTCAGGATCAATGGCTGTAACCACTGCTACCAATTCCGCTGCCACGGCGCGGCCACCGTCTTCATTTTTGGCGGTAGCGATGGCCTGGGATGCCGATTCTGGAGCAGCGTGGATCAGGGCAGGTACGCTGAAGCAAAGAAAAGCAATTAGATACCGGTAAGCATGACGGGCGATCGTTTTCATAGGAACATTCCTTTCACAATGCAGAGGGGTATTGCGCAGGTGCGCTCCTAACATACGCCCAAGGGACGGTAGAGTGCAACCGGGAACTCAGCTGTCGCTTATGTACAAAGTCAACTGTTGGCCTGGCTGCAAGTAGGCGTCTGGGTCGAGGCGATTCCAGTCAATAATTTTGCTGACGGACACCTGGAAGCGGCTGGCAATGCGGTAGAGGGAGTCACCGGCGCGAACGCGATAGTCTGTAGCGTTGCCGCCTGTATCAGCCCTAGCGAATTTGTTAGGTACCACGAGTGTATCGCCTGCGCGGATACGATCGCCTCGCAGATCATTCATGGCGCGCAATACTGCGATATCGGTACCCAATCGTCTGGCAATGTCCCACAAGGTGTCGCCGTTTCTCACGTAATAGGATCCCGTTGGGATGCCTTGGTTGGGCTCCAATTGTGCCAGATTGGCGTGGAAGTCATCGCGTGTGCCCATCGGTAGTAGCAGTTCTGTCGATCCGAGGGGTGACAGTCGGTCCCGCAGTTGCCCGGGATTGAGCGCACGAACGGTTTCCAGGTCGGCCCCTGCAAGCTGCGCCGCTTTATCGAGGTGCAGTGTGGTGTCTGTCTGAGCGATCTCAAACGCGGGGGCGTTTGCCACAAAGGGAATCGTCAGACCGTAGTGGTCGGGCGTGGCGATGATCTGGGCTACGGCAATGATCTTGGGGATGTATTCATACGCTTCGCGCCTGAGCGTCAGGGACCAGTAGTCTGTGGCCAGGCCCTTTGACGCGTTATTCCTGCGTGCTTTTCGTATGGTGCCCTCACCTGCATTATAGGCGGCGACCGCTAACAGCCAATCGCCGTCAAACGCGTCATGCAAGAACTGCAGGTAATCGAGCGCACCATCCGTGGAGTCTCGCAGCGACTGCCGGCCGTCGTACCAGGCATTCTGCATAAGACCCAAGTGCCTGCCCGTGCGCGGCATGATTTGCCAGAGCCCTGCCGCGCCAGAGTAAGAGAATGCAAAAGGGTCTAGGGTACTTTCCACCACGGGTATGAGCGCAATTTCCATCGGCATGCCACGGGCCGAGACCTCCTCGGTGATATGGAATAGATAGTAATGCGCCCGCTTGGCGATCACTTGCAGGTAGTTGGGCTGTTGCAACAGCTTGAGGCGCTGCGCATCAATGCGTGCGTTGTATCCAGGACAGCACATTCGTCTGCAGGAGGCTGCGCTGGCACCGTTGCCAGTGGTGGCGCCGCTAGATATCGACCCGGGGACAGTATCGCCAGTGGCGCCCGTGACAGCGATCAAACCGCTGCCGCCGGAGCCAGTACCCGTTGCCGGGCGGCCTGCGCGTCCCTCGACGCCAGATCAGGAAGTCCCGAATGTGGCAGCAGCGCCGCCTGTCGCCCCACCAAAAGGTGCCGGTGGCCCGGTGACCGCGTGGCTGTGGCCGGCAGAAGGTCCGGTAACCCGGAGTTTCTCCGGCAGCTTGCACAAGGGTATCGATATCGGTGGCACACGCGGCGATCCGGTGGTCGCGGTTGCCGCGGGCACGGTGGTCTATGCGGGAACTGGCATCGTCGGCCTCGGTGAGCTGCTCATCGTGAAGCATAATGCGGAATATCTCAGTGCCTACGGCCACAACGATGAGCTATTGGTGGCGGAGGGCGATACGGTGCGTCCGGGTCAGACCATCGCTCGCAAGGGCAGCTCTGGAACGGATACCGTGAAGCTGCACTTTGAAATCCGCGAGGCAGGACAGCCTATTGACCCGCAAAGGTTACTGCCCCGGCGGTAGTGCGGTGGAAAGTCGGGCATGATGAGGGCGTTGGGAACACTAAAAAATAGCGAGTACTAACGATAATTGCTTCTCGTCTGGCCCTGTTTGCAAAAGGCGATATTTCTGGGTTAGTCTGGCTGACCCAGCGTGAAAAAGCTGTCAGTCCTCGCAGACAAGAACACAGAGTGGGTATGGCCATGGAATTGGATCCGACTTCCGCAGTTTCGACAAGGACTTCGAAATCAGCGAAAACCAAGCGGTGCGCCGTATCAGGCAAGGCAGCTACCGCCGATCAATCGTCCCCAAAAATCAAAAATAATGGCGCGTTAACGCGTCGGAAAACAGATCCGTCGGCTGAGCATGGCAGATCCAAATCCGGATCTGACGCGCTAAACGGTGCTGCCGACCTGGGTACTCTCATTGCGGATATGCCGCGCAAGACTGAGAAGGCCCTTGATGCTACGCAGCTATATCTCAATGAAATCGGCTATTCGCCCCTGCTCACGGCGGATGAGGAAAAGCACTATGCGCGGCTGGCGCGTGCTGGCGATGAGGCAGGCCGCAAACGCATGATCGAGAGCAATCTGCGCCTCGTGGTGAAGATCTCCCGACGTTATATTAATCGCGGATTGACGCTGCTCGATCTCATCGAGGAAGGCAACCTCGGTCTCATCCGGGCGGTTGAAAAGTTTGACCCGGACCTGGGGTTTCGGTTCTCTACCTATGCGACGTGGTGGATCCGGCAGACTATTGAGCGGTCGATCATGAATCAGACCCGCACTATCCGCCTTCCCATTCACGTGGTGAAGGAGCTGAATGTCTATCTGCGCGCAGCCCGGGAGCTGACGCAAAAGCTCGATCACGAACCGACGGCAGAAGAAATCGCGGACCTGCTGGATCGGCCGGTGGCGGATGTTAAGCGGCTGTTAGGACTAAATGAGCGGGTAGTCTCCATGGATACGCCAGTGGGTCCCGAATCGGATACCTCTATGGTGGATATGATCGCTGACGCGCAGGTGTGCGATCCCTCACAGTTGTTGCAGGATACCGACATTAAAGACAGTATTTCCCACTGGCTTGAGGAGCTCTCGGAGAAGCAGCGGGAAGTGGTGGCGCGTCGGTTTGGTTTGCGCGGTTACGAAAGCAGCACGCTGGAGGAGGTCGGTCGTGAGATCGGCCTGACGCGCGAGCGTGTTCGTCAGATTCAAGTGGAAGCGCTGCGCCGTCTGCGCACTATCATGGAAAATCAGGGCCTCAGTGGAGACTCGTTGTTCAGCTGAGCAGGGGTTAGCGCCCTCTCGTATAACGGTAAACCGGGCAACAGATGATCGTAGCGGCAAGCGTGTGGGCTGGATGAGTGAGTGTCTTTGGTCTGTACCCGCAGGCAGGTGCGGCCACCATGAAAAGTGATGTTCGTGATGAGTTGAATTTACCGGACCTCAACCAGGTAGGGTTTGTCGTGCGCGATCTGGACGCCGCACTAGCGCTTTACGCGCCGATGTTTGGGCCGTTCACCACGCTGGAGCCCGGTCCTATGCGTTATCACTACCGCGGGCAGGAAGAAGCGTGTGACATGCTCCTTGCTTTCGGCAGGAGCGGTGATGTTGAGATTGAGCTGATCCAGTGGGTGTCGGGTGGTTGTCCGCACAAGGAGTTTCTCGACGCGGGCAGGGAGGGGATGCATCACTTGCGCTTTACGGTCGAGGATTTAGAGGGCGCGGTGAGCGACGCCGGCCACATCGGCTACACGTCGATATGGGGTAAGCGTTATGGGGCAGGTTTGGCGGTGGCCTACCTCGAGCGCCGGGGCGACCCGCTGTTAATTGAGTTTTTCGAGAATCACCGCGGTGGCTAGGTAGCCTCCCGGCACAGAACGATCGCTACGCCAGAAAGTGACTGCGAGCGCACTGTGGCGCCGCATTGGCGATGCTGCGTATACTGTCAACAGTTGAAGTGTGTGATGCAACAGGCCTGACAGCGTCCCAGGCGCCCAGTTAACGCTCCAGCAACGCCAGCTTGTTCGGCTTGCCCTCCCACGCCTTGGCGTCAGGCGGTGAATCCTTCATTTCGGTGATGTTGGGCCACACTTCGGCAAGCTCCGCATTAAGCTCCAGGAAAACCGCTTGGTCCTCCGGTAATTCGTCCTCTGAAAAAATGGCATCGACAGGACATTCCGGTTCGCACAGAGCGCAATCAATGCACTCATCCGGGTGAATGACCAAAAAGTTGGGCCCTTCATAAAAACAATCCACCGGACACACCTCGACACAGTCGGTGTGCTTGCACTTGATGCAGTCCTCTGCAACCACGAAAGTCATTACTGCTAAACCCCTACCCAATGCGCTGGAAACTAAGGGGCGTTAGTTTACCCGCTGACATGGCAGAAAAGAAGCCCCTGAAAACGGTATTTGGCGGCTTTGTGACTGTCCTCACGGCGCTTTTCTGTCGCTGTTATTCAGTCGAGCTTAGCTTTGAGTTCGTAGAGCATCGCCAGTGCTTGGCGCGGGGTTAGCTCGTCTGGATCGAGTATGGACAATGCCTGCATTACCGGGTGCGTCAGTCCGTTGCCGAACAGGTCGCTTTGGGTTGGCTCGACCGCGTCGGTCGTGTCAGCCTCACTCGAGCCGCTTTCCAGTTCAGTCAGCTTCTCCTGTGCGGCCTGCAGCACCGGGCCCGGTATACCCGCCAGTTTGGCGACTTGCAGGCCGAAGCTGCGATTCGCTGGGCCCTCCTGGATGTTGTGAAGGAAGATGACGTGGTCCTCGTGTTCTGTAGCGTCCAGGTGCACATTGGCCATAGTCGGACAGGTTTCTGGCAGGTGGGTTAATTCAAAGTAGTGCGTCGCAAACAGCGTAAAGGCGCGCACCGATCGGGCCAGTTGCACGGCTGCTGCCCAGGCCAAGCTGAGGCCATCGAAGGTGCTGGTACCTCGCCCAACCTCGTCCATCAGCACAAGGCTGCGCGGCGTGGCGTTGTGCAATATGTTGGCCGTTTCGGTCATTTCAACCATGAAGGTAGAGCGTCCGCCGGCGAGATCATCAGAAGAGCCGATGCGGGTGAAGATACGGTCCAGTGGTGCGAGTCGTGTCGCACTGGCGGGCACATTGCTACCGATATGGGCGAGCAAGGCGATGACCGCGTTCTGGCGCATGTAGGTGGATTTGCCCCCCATGTTCGGGCCGGTGATCAATAGCATGCGGCGATTGGTATCGAGCAGGGTATCGTTGGCAATAAAGGGCTCCTGCGAAACGTGCTCGACCACCAGGTGCCGACCCGCAACCACTTCAAAGACTTCCTGGTCACAGAAACTGGGCCGACACAGGCCGAGGTTGTCTGCTCGCTCCGCCAGATTAGCCAAAACATCGATTTCGGCGATGGCGGCAGCGGTGGCTTGTAAATCCGCCAGGTACGCGTTGAGGCGTTCCAGCAAATCATCGTACAGTGATTTTTCCCGGGCTAGAGCGCGGCTCTTGCTCGATAGTGCTTTGTCCTCAAATACTTTCAGCTCGGGGGTGATAAAACGTTCTGTATTTTTCAGTGTCTGCCGCCGCACATATTCCGCGGGTACTGTATCTGACTGGCCGCGACTGATCTCGATGTAGTAGCCATGCACGCGATTGTAACCGACCTTCAGGGTGTTGATGCCGGTGGCCTGGCGCTCTCGCTGTTCTATCTCGAGGAGGAAATCGCCCGCGTTACTGTTGATCTGCCGCAGTTCATCGAGCGCTTTATCGTAGCCTTCGGCAATGACGCCACCGTCGCGAATGACCGCCGGTGGGTTATCGATCAGGGCGGTGCTGAGCACATCGCAGAGAGCAGGATAGGTTCCTGCGATACCACAGAGCTGGCCCAGCAGGGGCGTTGACTGTTCACGCAATTCCGCCTGCACTAGGGGTAGTGCTTGCAGTGAGCTGCGCAGGCGGGTCAGGTCCCGCGGCCGTGCAGAGCGCAGCGCGAGGCGGGCGAGAATGCGTTCCATGTCGCCGACCGGTTTGAGGGCATTGCGCAATGGCTCATAGCCGTAATTGTCGCAGAGAGTCTGCACCGCAGCCTGACGTTTCTCGATTACACCGGTATCGGTTAGCGGGCGGTGTAACCAGCGCCGCAGCATGCGGCTGCCCATGGCGGTGATAGTGCGGTCCATGACAGATAACAGGGTATTGCTATCCCCCCCAGACAGATTGACATCGATCTCGAGATTGCGCCGGGTCGCCGCATCGAGACTCACACTGTCATCGCGGCTCTCCAGACGCAGCGTCCGAATATGGGGGAGGCTGCTGCGCTGCGTATCCTTAACGTATTGCAGCAAGCAACCCGCCGCGCCCACGGCCAGCTGCGGTGTCTCGCAGCCGAATCCAGTGAGGTCGCGGGTCTGCAACTGGGCACTGAGGGCGCGCCGTGCCGCTTGCGGATCAAACTCCCAGGCGGGCTGGCTGCGGGCGCCCTGGCGCCCTGTCACCGCGGGATGGAAGATGGACTCGTGGTATAGGGTTTCTGACGGGTTGAGGCGTTGCAGTTCTCCTCGCAAGGCTTCCTCGCCGTCGATCTCGAGCAGGCGAAACCGACCCGTACTTACATCCAGATAAGCAACTCCGTAGGCGTCCCCGTGTTGGTTGACCGCCAACAGGTAGTTATCGAGCTTGTCGTTCAGTAACGCGTCGTCCGATAAGGTGCCTGGCGTCACCACGCGAACCACCCGGCGTTCGACAGGGCCTTTGCTGGTGGCGGTGTCGCCAATCTGTTCGGCGATGGCCACCGATATGCCGGCTTTGACCAGCCTGGCGAGGTAGCTCTCCGACGCGTGAAAGGGCACGCCGCACATGGGGATAGGCTCACCGGCAGACTTGCCCCTGGCGGTCAGCGTAATATCCAGTAACTCGGCCGCCTGTTTAGCGTCATCGTAGAATAGCTCATAGAAATCCCCCATGCGGTAGAACACCAGATCTTGCGGGTGCTCCGCCTTGATGCGCAGGAATTGCTGCATCATGGGTGTGTGCTGCTGCTCTTCGATCGGGGTCAATGTCGTGTTTCAGCCTGGCAAAGGGGAGGCAAGGATTGTACGTGAACGTGCGCCTTAAAACAGCAGAGTTTGGGTCCCCATGATTTAGAGTCGTAGCAAGTGGGTAGTGCGCTAGTGGTGTTCCGGTTGGTTCCCTTCCATGGTATTTACGTTACTATGCGGGTGACGGGGCCGATGACAGGGAGGGAAAATCGCAATGCCTTGGTGGGGATGGTTGCTTCTTGGTTTCTTTTTGCTCGGCTCCGAATTAATGGTTGTCGATGTTGCCTTTTATCTCGTCTTTATCGGCGTTGCTGCTATTTTAACCGGTCTTGTCGTACTCGCTGGCTTCGGGTTAGAGCCCTCGGTGCAGTGGATACTCTTCTCCGTGCTGGCGATTGTGTCCATGGTGGTTTTTCGCAGGCGCTTATACGAGAAACTTCGAGGCAGCGCCAAGGACTATGGCGATGGCCTGAGCGGTGATCTTATAAGACTGCAGAGCACGTTGGTTGCCGGCGGCAGTTGTCGTCAGAATTATCGTGGTTCCACCTGGACGGTCACTAATCGTGGTACGCGGGACATCATCGCGGGAAGTGAAGTGCCTATTAGCGCTATGGAAGGTACCACCATCATTGTCATAGGATAGTACTTCAATAGGAGAGCATAAATAATGGAAAGTGCAACTTTTTGGGTGGCCATTACTGTTGCCGTCATCGCCGTTATTATATTGGCAAAAACTGCTGTTATTGTGCCGCAGCAAAGTGCATACGTGGTCGAAAATTTGGGCAAGTACAGCCGTACCTTGAAAGCGGGCTTCCATATTCTCATCCCATTTATCGAAAAGGCGGCGTACAAGCACAGTCTTAAAGAATTGGCGATCGACATTGATGAGCAGATCTGTATTACGAAGGACAATGTACAGGTAGGCGTAGACGGCGTGTTGTATTTGCAGGTCCTTGATCCTGAGCGCGCATCTTACGGCATTACTGACTATGTGTTTGCCATTTCCCAGCTGGCGCAGACCACATTGCGCAGTGAGATTGGAAAGATTGATCTTGACCGTACCTTCGAAGAACGGGGAGCGATCAATGCCAATGTGGTGTCGGAACTGGACAAAGCGTCGAACCCCTGGGGTGTGAAAGTCCTGCGGTATGAAATTAAGAATATTAATCCCCCCTCGGATGTGCTGGGCGCCATGGAAAAACAAATGCGCGCCGAAAGGGAAAAGCGTGCGGTCGTATTGACTTCAGAGGGTGAGCGGGACGCAAAGATAAATGAGGCCGAAGGCGAAAAACAGCGGGTGATCAAAGAGTCTGAGGCGGCAAAACAACAGCAGATCAACGAGGCGCAAGGGCAAGCGGCAGCGATCCTTGCTGTGGCCAATGCGACGGCTGAGGGTTTGAGGGAAGTGGCTTCGGCCGTCACGCACAAGGGGGGTCAGGATGCGATGAGGCTGCGTATCGCGGAAGACTATGTGGAGCAGTTCGGCAAGATGGCACACAGTTCCAATACCCTGGTTGTGCCGGCTAATGTGGGTGACATCTCTTCAATGATTGCGTTGGCGACGAGTATTGTGAAAGGTGGCTCTGATCAAGACGCACAGGCACTTGAAGAACCTGACCCGCAACCGAGAGAATCTTGAGGCCCGCGTATGCAAGATTTTCTTATCTTAGAATGATACCGGCAGTGCCGCCGCAGTGCACCGCACCGACGTCGTAGAGCAGCCGCCCGGCCAGATCCTCGGTAGTCAGATTCAGTGTGTGGTTTGCACTGTCACCTCGTAGGCATGGCAAAGTGCCTCGCGCGCAGGCTCGAGGCGTTCGAGGCGGCGCGCCGGTACCATTAAATTTAGCCCTGCCGCGGCTAACTGGTGAGCAAAGCAGAGACCAATACCCTGTCAATCCCCGGTGACAACGGCCCAGTGTCCATGCTGTTACAGTTGCCGATGGTGCACAATGGTGTTTCCGATGGTCTATTGCAGTGAACTGTCTAGGAAAAAATCTTCGTATATAATCGCCTGTCACTTATGACAGAAGAAATCAGTATGGCACTAAAAGTAGCGGTGTGGGGAACAGGCAATGTCGGTCGTCCGGCGATCCGAGCGGTGCAATCGCACCGCGACCTGGAACTGTGCGGTGTGATTGTCTCGAGCGAGGCAAAGGTGGGTTTGGACGCGGGAGCGATTGCTGGTATCACAGATACCGGCGTTGTCGCGACCAACAACTGGCGCAGTGTGCTAGATACGCGACCCGATGCGGTGGTGTATACCGCGACAGCAGATATTCGCCCGGAGGAAGCCATGGCGGATTTGCTTGCCTGTTTGGAGGCCGGCATTAATGTTGTCTCCACTGCTTTTTACGCCTACCTGGACCCTTCTTCAACACCCGAGGAGGCCATGCAGCCGGTAGCGGAAGCCTGCGCGTGCAGTGGCGCTTCCCTGTTTGTGTCGGGGATTGATCCAGGTTGGGTCATGGATATGCTACCGGTGGTGGCGAGCGGCGCGGTGTCGGGTATTCGAGAGATTCGTACCCGCGAGATTTTCAATTACGCGCTCTATGACCAGCCGCATGTCGTCAGGGACGTTATCGGTTTTGGCACACCGATGGATGCGCTCCCCATGATGTTGCATGACTTTGCCATCGAGATGGTATGGGCGCCTATGGTGCGCCTGGTAGGCGAGGCGATGGGCAAGCCAGTGGAAAAGATAGAGATCAATGTTGAGCGCGTACCTCTGCAGCGAACGATAGAGGTCGCGGGAATGGGTACGTTTGAAGAGGGCACGCAGGGCGCGTTTCGATTTGAGCTGCTGGGGTACCATAACGCACACCCTTTGTATGCCCTTGAGCATGTGACGCGCATCGATGATAAGTGCGCGCCCGACTGGCCCTACCCTCCCGAAGGGCGAGGCTGTCATCAGGTCCTTGTCAGCGGAGACCCTGACCTTTTTCTTACCGTGCACGCAGAAGATCATCACGAACCGGGAGCGGCTGGCGGTGGCAATGCCTCTGCAGCCAATTGGGTGGTAAACGCGGTCCCTGCTGTGTGTGCTGCACGACCAGGTGTGGTTTCGCTGCTCGATCTACCTCGTATATCCGGCGCGGGACAGCTGAAATATGGATAGTACCAATGAGGATAAAGCGTCCGTCCTGGCAGGAGCTGAGGCCCCTGGCTCGAAGGACCAGCCGGGCGACGCCGAGGCGGACCTGGCTCGCGCACTGGACACGCCGACCGCGCGACTGGCGAAGCTGGCGGGGGCGCATGCCTTAACCTGGCTGGTGGCTCTGTCCCTGTTCGCTGCTGCCGACAGCTGGAGCGCGGTGACAGGACTTGGCATTGCTGCACTGCTGGCGATCGTGACGGGCGCACTGGCGGGTGTGGTGACTGCCAATCTAGTCCATGAGTGGTTCCACTATTTCGGAGCGCGTTATGTAGGTGCAAGTTTTGAGGTTCCGTCACGGTTGGGTTTGTTTCTTTACGACTGGGATTTCTCTAGCAATAACCGCCGCCAGTTTCTAATCATGAGTGTGGCGGGCAGCGTTGGAGGTGTCGTGGCGGTGAGCCTGTTATGGCAGGCTGTGCCGACAGACAGTTGGGGTCGTGCTGCGTTGCAAAGCGGAGCCATTGCAAGTGTGATCTTTGCCGCCCTGATCGAATGGCCGGTAATCCGCCGTGTCAGGAGGGGCAGTGACCCTTTTACGGAGCTGGCGACAATTCCCCAGGGCCTAAAGCGTAACTTTACTATCGCTCTGCTGTCTGCAATCCTCATGACTATAGTGCTGGCGCCCTGAATGTGCTAAAAAAAAGGGGCTGCCCGCACTCCTGACACGCGGGAGGAAGAAATGCTGAGCAGAAAGTTGATGTGGCGTTGGGACATTGTTGCCGTCTTGAGTGTTGTCTTTTTTTTCGCGGGGCAAGCCGTGCGTGCTAGTGAAGAGCCTGTATCACGCATTCTAGTGACCGGCGAGGGCAAGGTGGATATCGCCCCAGATATGGCGGTGCTGACCTTGACAGTTATGCGCGAGGCGGCCACAGCGCAGGAAGCGGTGACGGCAAATTCCGCTGCGATGGCAGAGGTGCTCGATGCTATGGCTAGTCTTGACATCGACCAGCGCGATCTACAGACAACGGATTTTTCGATCCAGTCGAAGTACGCGGCTATCCCTCAAGGTGGCGCTGAAGTGGGTTCTTCGGTTGTCGGGTATACAGTGCGTAATACCCTGAGGGTGCGTGTGCGAGATATCCGTCGGGTAGGGGATGTACTTGATACTTCGATTACTCTCGGGGTGAATGAGGGTGGAAACATACTGTTCACCAATGAAGATCCCGCGGCGGCGATCACACAAGCGCGAATCCAGGCGGTCGAAGACGCCATGGCCCGGGGGCGCACCTTGGCGCAAGCCGCGGGAGTTGCTGTAGGTAGGGTGCTGGAAATTTCTGAACAGAACTACAGCCCCCGGCCCGTATCGATGGCCAGGACCATGGTGGCCATGGAAGGTGTCGGTTCAGTGCCCGTTGCTGCTGGTGAGACATCTTACAAAGTCGTAGTGAGCATATCCCTGGCGATTGAGCAGTGACAGCGCAGTTCAGGGGGTGACGAGTGCCGATAGCAGGTTCGGTCATACAGCGGTTTGCTTATGTGCGCAAACGCTAGGGGCGGGGAGTCTCGTGTCGTCCTGTAAGGGCGCGCGGTCGTTGGATCGCGTCGCGCCCTTGTGGAGTGTTTGATTCTTGCGCAGCACCGAAATAGACACGCCCTGCACGTTGTTTTGCCGGTGTGGTCAGCAGAGGAAGCGAAAGGGCACCTGCGGCAAGCTGAAAGACCCTGAATTGCGGTAGGTAGAACGCTGCGGCAGGAGTAATCGGTGTCCCCGTTCGCTGATTCCAAATGGCTAATAAACCGAACCGGCTGAAAAGCGCAGCCCCTGCAGAGCGGGCAACGTGGTCACGCCAGAGGGTTTTGGGATCAGTGTCGATGCGACCCTGGCGCCAGCAGTGTCGCGATCATTGTCGGGAGTAACCAGTGGTGTCTTCGCTACCAAAAGCCAGCGAGTATGAAGGACGTTTTTCGCAGTGATACTGGATCATCGAATTGATTAGATGGCCGGGGATCACGCAGCACGCATTGACACCAAAACAGCTCTCCTGGCATCTTGCAACATCCAGGTAAAAAGAACAACGGATGTGACGGCGATAGCTCGCAGACCATCGGTCGACCCGGTACTTCATTGGGAGCGACGCGCCAGGCGGCCAGACTGGTGAGCCATCAAGGCTTGGATTGGACGTCGTTGTCAGATTAGCTAACAGCAAGCCGGACTGGATCGCGCATCCCGCCTTGGCAGGCAGATAACGCATCGGCTTACTTTTTTCGCCCCCGGCTTTTCTTGCGTCGCCGACTGGCCTTCTTTGCGGCGGTGTACAATTCATGGTACGCATCGTCTAGGCAGGATTTGTAAAATTGTGGGTCGGGCATCATCTCTCGGCAGGAAATAAAGGTGATGGAAATTTGCCCCGCCCCACTCAACACCGCATGGAACAATCCCATCATGTCCAGTAGCGGGCCCATTCCCATGACAAGGCTGACTTTCGCTCCAGCGAGGTAGATGGGGAACTGCGGACCTGGTACGTTGGATATCATGACGTGCGCGGGCATCGGTCTCGCGGTGCGTGATGCTGCTGCCATAGCGGCCCGTAGACTCCAACCCATCACCTGAGGAATCAGAGTCTCTGTGACATCCATCATGATGCTGCCACCCAGAGCGGAAGAAAAGGCTTTGGATTGCTGCGCACTGTGGTGGATGGATTGCAGGCGCTCCACCGGGTCGGCAATACCGGTCGCCATATCGATGGTCATTAGGCTGATTTGGTTGCCGCTAGATTCGCTGTTGCGTTCCGCGCGCACATTGATGGGCGCCCCGGCGATTAGGCTGTCCTGAGGCAATTCGCCCTTGCTTTGCAAGTATTTGCGCAGAGCGCCGCCTACAGTGCAGACGATGACATCGTTGATGGTGACATTACCAAGAGCTTTGCGTATGAATTTGACCTCGTCCAGATCCATGATCAGTGCATCGACGACCCTGGCGGAAGAGATGCGCGCGTTGAAACGTGTTTTGGCGGTGAGTGAGGGCCGTCTCTCCTCGACCGGGTCGGCACTTTCTCGTTCGGCGCGAATGATCGCCGGTACGAGGTGGCTAATGGTCTTGACAAATTTCAACGGTCGCTGAAGATTGTTGAGGTAGGCGCGAGACCATATGTAGAGTTCTGAAGGGTCTGGCTCACCCTGCCAGTTGTCATCCACCTCCGGTGGCAGCACCTCATCGGTGAGGCTGTGGATGGCGGTGACGATTTCTGCCCCTGAAATGCCGTCGATTGCGGCGTGGTGGACTTTCAGCATGATAGCGAAACTGTTTTCGGGTATGCCCTCGACCTTGTTAAGTCCCTCGATGACATAGGCCTCCCAAAGGGGTCGTTTCATATCCAGCCCCCTGGCCTGCAGGCGTGCCAGCAGGATGCAGAACTGCCGCCAGTCCCCAGGTTTTGGCAGTGCGATATGGCGTACGTGGAATTCCAGGTCGAAGTGCTCGTCTTCCACCCAGTACGGTGCGTCCCACCCGAGGGCGCCACCGGCCAGCTTGCGTCGGAATATGCGCGATTTGTGCAGGTTGCGTTGAAACGCGGTGAGGATTTCCTTGAACCGAACGCGACCGTCCTTGCGGCCCGATGGGTCATAAATAAGCACCGGGCTAATGTGCATCGGTGTTCTAGCACTTTCCTGCAACAGAAAATTGCTGTCCATTTCGGTGAGTTGTTCCATAACGTTCCACTCTTTCAGGGGCTGCTGTCTACTGTGCACGCAAGCGATTGCAACGGCAAGCCGTGGGTGTCAGTATCGGGCGGTAGTCGCAAGAATGAGCAGGCGATGCCAGATATCGTGCTTTGGGGTGTGACAGCATCTCCTTACCAGTTGAAAATGCAGTCGTTGCTGGATTATGCCGGACTGTCCTGGGAGAGGTGGCCCGAACAGACCACTCGTTCGAGTGCTCTGTTGATGGCGCTGCGCCTGCAGTGGGCAAAACGCCGCGGCGCTGTGCAGCGCTATCCTGTCATGTGGGCCGGGATGGATGAGTACCCGGCGGTGCCCTTTTACACTTGGGACGAGCGCACGTTTTTCTATGACTCGAGTTCACTGGCCGGACATCTGGATCGCGATCGCCATACCACTCGTGCGCCGCTGCTACCCACAGAGGCCCATCTGGCTGCGCTATGCCGGCTTATCGATGAAGCCTTCGATGAATTCGGTCTCTACATGGTTCATCACATGCGCTGGGTGGGCTCGGCCCGCACTACCCCCATGGGTGACGTCACCGCCGGAGAATTGCGTGCCGTGTTGCCGCCGGGTTTGCAGTGTTTCGTCGCGCAGCGGCTTTGTCAGCGTCAGGTAGCGCGCTGCCCCTACCTGTTCAGCCTTGCCCCGCCTGGCTACGATGCCGGATTGCCAGTTGCGCGGACGCCGCCCAGCCGGGTCGGCTTCCCACCGACTCACCGGTTGCTAGAGCAGGCCTGGCGGTCTCACCTTGATGCAATGGAACAGCTGTTATCGGTACAGCCTTACCTTCTGGGAGAGCGCTTTACCCTGGCCGACGCGAGTGCCTACGGCCAGTTGGGTATGAACCTGATTGACCCGGAGGCCTGCCAGTTGCTGCGCAAACAAGCGCCACGAACTTACGCCTGGTTGTCCGCGATACGCGAAGGGCAGCATGCCCATAGTGTCGGTGAACTGGCACCGACACTGGCTTTGCGGCCTTTGATCGAGGTTATCAGCGAAACGTTTTTACCGTTGATGGCGCAGAATGAGTGCGCCTGGAAGCAGGCCGTCGCTGCGGGTGAAACGCTCTTCAACGAGGCGGCCTTCAGGCGTAATCGCGCCTTGTATGATGGGCACTTGCTCGGCTACCCTTTCCGCGCTGTGGTGAAAACCTTCCAGGTGGGGGTGTGGCAGCAGCTGCAAGCAGTCTGGCATGGCCTGGATGACCATGACCTTGATCGGCTTGACGTGAGCCTTGTGCCCGCTGCCGTGCGGTACTTAACTCCGCCGACGAGCGCGCTCACTGCGCCTGTCTGATGGTTTTGCATACCGTTTATTTATGCCCTTGCACCGCATTCAACTTTCACGGTAGCGCGAGTGTATAGTTCTAGAATAACAGCCGTCAGCCACCGTATATGTTATCCAGCCTAAGTCTGTTTAATGGCCGTAATGCCAGGTTGCTGTGCATTGTCGGTGCAGCGCTTGTGGGAACATTACTGTCCTTTGAGCTGGCCTATGAGGTGGGCAATGGGGCATTCAGGGCCGACTATTTCCGCCACTTTTTTTATTCGGTGATCCCTTTTCTGGACGGTTCGGGTAATCCAGCGCTATTGTTCAAGAATCATCACGCCAGTCCGATGCTGCATTTGCACCAGATGCTGATAGGTCTGCACGCGGGTGTTTCGCTGCGTGCAGACGCCTACATTGGCATCACCCTATTTTTCTTCATGGCAGTGGCGCTCGCCGCCATGGCCCTGCAGGAGCTGTCCGCCCGCTCGGACTCCAGGCTGTACGGCTTTTTGGTTGCGCTGCTGGTCAGCATCCTGATGACCGGGCTTACTGCCAGCAGGCCGATTACCTGGCCGCTTATCTATCTGCAAGCGTATTTTCTGTGTTTGGGTCTGCTGGTTGCAGTAGCGACGTATCGCCTGTGTGCGCAACCTGGCAATGTCGGACGCATGTGGTGCTACCTCGGTGCGGTTACCCTGGCTGTCATGCTGCACACCAGTTACGGCATGCTGTTCTCCGTGGCCAGTCTCCCCGCGCTTGCGCGCCGTGTGGCCTCGACGCGTGATTACCGCCTGCTGCTAGTGCTGCTTGTGGCAATTGTGCTGGTCACGGCCTGGAATAATCTGGCATTGCCGGCACTGGGGCAAATGGAACTGCGTGGTGCTGGCTATGGCGCGGACAGCATACTCACCCGATTGAAACAATGGCCACTTATTGTAGCCGCCTTTGGCAAGGCGCTGCTCACGGGCGTCCACGGAGATACTGTCGCATTGGTGGCGCGCAAAGATGGGGTATCAATCGGGCAGTTGGTAGTGCTGTTTGGCCTGGCGGTGACCTATGGCATCACAACCTGCTGGGCGTTACTGCAGTCGCGCAGGGTTTTGATAGCCGGTATCATCATGCTTGCCGTAGTGCTGGGTGCGGCAAGCGCGCTGTTGTCTAGGGGCGGCACTAACTTTGCCTTTAACATCGATGCATCGCGCTATGTATTGCTCTATCGGTTTGGCGCGGCGGCCTTTGCATGGGCCCTAGCGGATAGTCTAGTGAGTTTTAGCAGGTGGTGTTTGCCGCGCCTGGCAGACGGCGTGCGCAGTCGTCTGTTGTCGTGCCTGGTGCTGATGCTGGTGTTTGCGGTGGTTTTCGTGCAGTGGACGGCTTTTGGTAATCTCCAAAGACTCAAAGCGGGGCTTGCCGTCGCGGCCGAGTGGAGTGAGCTGGCGCTCTTCATGAAGGGCTCAGACAAGTCTAATACGTTCGTCCTAAAGGGCTGGCAAGCCGGCGACAACCCATCGCGCTTAAACGATCGTGTCATCAGTTGGCTGGTGCGTCGGCAGGTGAACGTCTTTTCCCCTGGTTACCGGGCAATGCCGCTTCTTGAAAATTATATGCGCGGTCGGGCCGCCTTCAATGGTCGCCAGCCTGCGCGACTGCGGGTGGATACCCGCAACTGCATCACGCATCCTGCTGGTCACAGTGAGCTGGCCTGGAGAGCGCAGTTGAATGCCCCAAGCGACGGGCGCTTCCAGCTGCCCCACGACCTCGCAGGTGATGGGCCAATGACGTACTTTGTGCGCCCCGGTGTCCAGGCGCTCTATGGCATGCTACCTGCGGGTATGCCGCTGCAGGTATGTTTTCCGCCGGACGTCAGCGTCGAGTCGTTTACGTATTTGCCTGACGCAGCCTGACCTGTAGGTTTTTCAGGCAGGTCTCTTTTACGCCCCCTCAAATGACCGAATTTAATCTCACGTAGGGCTTGCAATCAGGCATCAAAGAACTGAGTATATATACAGTAGTTTGAGCGTGGGCTGCGTAGTGCGACAAAGGCCTAGTATGGCCGGCTTAACGCAGCCTGAGCCGCAAGGCGAAATGACCGGAAAATCAGCAAGATAAAGAGGGGCTACGATGGACGCAAATAAGGAAAAGGCACTGGATGCAGCATTGCATCAAATCGAGCGGCAGTTCGGCAAGGGCACGGTAATGCGTATGGGCGATCGAGAACAAGTGGCCATTCCCGCTATCTCAACGGGTTCTCTAGGCCTGGATGTGGCCTTGGGTATCGGTGGGCTGCCGAGGGGACGTATCTGCGAAATTTATGGCCCTGAATCGTCTGGTAAGACGACATTAACACTCCAGGTGATTGCTGAGGCCCAGAAGACGGGTGGCACCGCGGCCTTCATTGATGCCGAGCACGCACTTGATCCTGTTTACGCCGCGAAACTCGGTGTTCAGATGGACGATCTGATCATGTCGCAGCCCGATACTGGTGAGCAGGCTCTGGAGGTGGCGGAGATGCTGGTGCGCTCCGGTGCTGTCGACGTCCTGGTCGTCGACTCCGTGGCGGCCCTGACCCCGAAGGCTGAAATTGAGGGTGAGATGGGTGATTCCCACGTCGGGCTGCAGGCGCGCCTGTTGAGTCAAGCGATGCGCAAGCTGACCGCCGCAATAAAGCAGACCAACAGCCTGGTGATTTTCATCAATCAGATTCGTATGAAAATCGGCGTCATGTTTGGTAACCCGGAAACGACGACCGGTGGTAATGCACTCAAGTTTTATTCTTCTGTTCGTCTCGATATCCGGCGTATCGGAGCGGTCAAAGATGGCGACGAGGTGATCGGTAACGAAACTCGTGTCAAAGTGGTGAAGAACAAGGTCTCGCCGCCCTTCAAGCAGGCTGAGTTTCAGATCATGTACGGTCAGGGTATCTATCGTATGGGCGAGGTTATCGACTGGGGCGTGAAGCTTAATCTGGTAGATAAATCCGGGGCCTGGTATTCCTATAAGGGCGACAAAATTGGCCAGGGTAAAGCCAACGCTGCGAAGTTCCTGAGCGACAACACCGCGGTCGCTCTTGAAATAGAGGAGCAGATTCGCCAACAGGTGCTTGCGTCTCATCCTTCGGAAGAAGCCGAAGATAGTGCTGCTCTCGATGCCTGTGCCAAGGAGGCCTCACCGAAATAGACAGCCGTCCCTGCCTTTTGCACTGCACTTGAACACTCTCCACTGGCGCCGGGGATACGCTTACCCCACTCGAGCCCCCGGCGCTTTTTTTTACTATGCCTGACAGGCCACACACGAGGCACTCACCCAGCGAGCCGGTTGCGAAGCAGGAGCTGGCTGCCAGGATCCGCCTTGCGGCGATGGATCTCCTCGCCCGTCGCGAGCACGCAGCAAGCGAACTCCGCTGCAAACTGCAGCGTCGTTTTCAAGACGAGTCTTTGCTCGATGAGCAATTACGCCGGCTTGCCGATGACAAGCTGCAGAGTGACGCACGCTTCGCCGAGGGCTATGTCCGTCAGCGTGTCCAACGCGGTTATGGCCCCCTGCGGCTGCTTGCGGAGTTGCGGCAGCGAGGCGTTGCGGGGCGTGACGCCGCTATGGCGCTGGAGGTGGCGGGCGTAGATTGGTGCGAGCGGGCCTCCGCGGCGCTGCGGAAAAAATTTGGACATCTGCCGCCGTTGGAGCAGAAAGAGAAAGCACGCAGAATTCGCTTTATTCAACGCCGCGGTTTCAGTGCGGATCACTACAGGGCGCTCTTCAGGGATTGAAATCTGCAGTCCGTTGATTTCGTGCCGGAGGCTTGCCTGCGCGTCCAAATCCCAGTACTTTCTGCTTGTCTATGATGGAAGGCGAGAGAGGACTCCGGGCGATGACGCAGGAAGAAGGCAACGAAGACGATCACGTCCATCAAGAGCTCTCGACGTCCTACCGTGATCCGCTGATACGGTATTTGCACCATGTTATTAGGGCGTGTGTCAAAATGCTGGCGATACTGATGGTACTGGTGATTTTTCTTGGCGTCATCGATGTGTTTTATCATCTGTACGGTTACCTGAAGACCCCACCATTTCTGTTGCTCAACGTCAGTGAAATATTCGAAATTTTTGGTGCGTTTATGGTTGTGCTGATCGCGATCGAGATTTTCATCAATATTCGTCTTTACCTGGGCTCGAACGTCTTGCCTATTCGACTGGTTATCGCGACCGCATTGATGGCGATAGCGCGAAAAGTCATTGTGCTAGACAGTACGGATTTAGACCCGAATTATGTTTTCGCGATAGGAGTGGTCACGCTCGCCTTGGGGATTACTTACTGGTTGATCGATGATCGGAGCTTCCAGTTGCCGTGGGTATCAACGTCGGACAAGGGCCAGTCTTAGGCAGCACGCGATCACTGTACCGCTGTTAGGAGCAAAAAAGGCGCGCCGTGCACCAGAAAGGGCGCCGCTGAGGGGGCGCAGTGTACCCGATAGGTGCAGGTGCTTTGCACACAGACTGAAAACCACCAATGGTAAGCGAGCGGCAGGTCTGCTGTTTACCTTTTCAAACAGTCCTTTAAATTGCCACGCCAATTGCTTCAATGCTTGCAAGGTCCTGCCCCACCGGCATGTGCGCGGAGAGAAATGTGAGGGAACAAAACATCCCGGTAGTGGGCAATGGTTTGGTGAGCCACCACGTTGTCGAGAGACTGGTTAATGCGGATCTGCCGGTGCGCATTACCGTGATTGGTGAGGAACCCCGACCTGCCTATGATCGTGTGCATCTGTCGGATGTGTTTGCGGCCAAGGGACCGACCTAGCGCTGCCTTCGCGAGATACTTATCGTGATTTGGGGGTAGAGGCACACTTTGGTGATCCGGTTGTCAACATAGAGCGTGATCGCAAAGCGGCCGCAACAGATAGCGGCCGTCGGTTCGAGTATGACAAGCTGGTAATCGCCTCTGGGTCCTACCCTTTCGTTCCACCTGTGCCAGGATCAGATCGGGAACGTTGCTTGAACTATCGCACGATCGATGACCACGGGAAATCCACTCAGTGGCCGTGGAAAGCAAGGTGGGTGTCGTGGTGGGCGGTGGGCTGCTTGGTCTGGAATGTGCCAACGCGTTACGCGACCTGGGCTTGGAAACGCAAGTTGTCGAGTGTGCTGCTGGTCTTAAGGGCGTGCAGCTGGATGATGGCGGCTCGCGTATGCTTCATCGCAAGGTCGAGTCGCGGGGCGTGCAGGTTCATACAGGCAAGAATACACAGCGGATACACGCGAGTGGGAACTGTGCTCTGAAAATGGAATTCGCCGACGGCGACTGTGTTCAAATGGACATGAGTGTATTTTCCGTGGGAATCCGGCCGTGCGACGAGCTCGCCCGAGAAGCGGAGCTCGCCGCAGGAGCGCGCGGTGGTATCGTTATCGACTACAAGTGTAAGACCACGGATTCCGCTATTTTTGCGATCGGGGAATGTGCGCTATTTGGTGGACGTATCTATGGTTTGGTGGCACCCGGCTATCGCATGGCGGAGGTAGTAGTGGCGCAGCTTGCCGGTGATGAGGCGCAATTTCAGGGTGCCGATATGAGCACCAAACTGAAGCTACTGGGCGTGGACGTGGGTTCCATCGGGGATGCGCACGGCCATGCCGACAGTGCCTTGAATTTTGTTTCAGCGATGAGCAGGGAGCCTGTTACAAACGCATCGTGACTAACGCCGATGCCAGCAGGCTGCTAGGTGCTGTTCTTGTGGGTGATTGTCAGCGCTACGATACACTGCTGCGGTATCATCTAAACGATATTGACCTGCCGGAAGATCCCCGTTGTCTAATCTTGCCGGATGCCGGTGGCGCGCCACTGTTGGGTGTCCCTGCGTTACTGTTGAGTGGTTATTCCGCTGTTTCGTCACTGCAGTTATGTGCGTTGGTGATGTCGAACGGACTCGCCCTGGAGGGCTTAGGCCTTTACCTTCATGCGCGCGCTTTGGCCGCTGCTAACCACGAGGGCGCTGTCTCTTATTATGCGTACAGACTACCTTCGGCAAAACCTACCGCCTACACAACGTGCTGCTTGTGTTGGCTGCACTAGGACTGGCGGCGGGGCCAGCATATCTGCAGTGGTCGGCGGTGGGCTGGGCGGTCGGGCCGTGTTCTATGTACGGGTGATTCCGACAAGGATGCCGGGCGCGTTCTTCTGGCCTAACAAGGGCTTTGAACCACATGCTCGAGCCATTGGGTTGGTTGAACTGCCCCAGGTCGGGGTTGCGCCATTGCGGCATTGACATATTGCGCTGGCTAAAAGGGGGTTGGCTTGGTGGTCGCCGACGCAATAAAAATGGGCCCCCGAAGAGGCCCATTCAACACCATTAGGAGTGAAACATTACGTTTCTTAAGGGCAGCGTGGGTTCGCTCCCCGCGACCATCCGGTGAGTGCTTGCACCGCATGGCCATAGGTACAGTATCGCTTAAATTACCCAGCTTGCAAAAATTAAGCGGGATTTTTTTAAAGAAAGTGAGACATTTCGCCGCATAAGTGATATTCCTTCAGGGAATAGGGGGCCTACGAAGGCGCGGTGAGTTCGAGGTTGCGGCGGCACCCATGCTGGTGTTGAACCGGCTTCGCTGGGCACATACGCTGCCAAGCGCCGCGTCATGGCGTGAAAAGATGCTGGCACTCTCTTGTGACCCGCTCTGCACTTGGTTAGGCTGCACCCCTGACCCGCCAGCCCCACGGAACTAAGCACCATACCGCATGCGAAACCGCCCTCTTTCGATACGTACGCTGTGCGCCGTTATGGCATGGTTATGGGCCTGCTTGGCAGCGCCGATCTGCCGGGCGGCGGCGCCGGTGGAGTACGCTGCCGAGGTCAGTATTGGCGGAGAGTACGACAGTAACGTCACCTTAGACGAAGTGGATCTCACCAGTAGCGAAAGCGATTATGCCTTGCTTTTGGAAGCAGGCTTTGCGGCCAAGAAGGCGTTTACAGAGCAATTCGAAATGTCCGGCACTTATGATCTTAGTCAGACATTTTATAAAGAATTTGATCAGGTGAATCGCCAGACTCACATCCTCGGCACCGATATGAACCTGGATCATAGCCGTTACGATACCGGCATGTCGGTCTATTACATTATTTCGCGACTGGACAACGAGAGGTTTCTGGACCTGTTGCGAGTATCGCCCTCTGTATCGGGTTTCCTGGCAAAGAAATGGTTTGCCCGTGGCGCCTATGTCTACTTCAATAAATCGATTCACAAGCGGCCCGAGCGGGACGCCCACACGCAGTCCGGTGAAGCGGATCTATATTACTTTTTGCGCGGTTTGCGCAGTTACGTCAATCTCGGCTACCGCTATCGTGATGAAGATGCTGCAGGCGCCCAATACAGCTTCAGTTCCAATGCAGTGAAGCTGCGGTACATTGGGCGCTTCGAGTTGTTCTCCAGAATTGCCAAGTTGGAATTGGCCTGGCGTTATGAGGATCGGGACTATAGCGCGGAAACACCGAGTATTGGGGAGGATCGGGACGATCAGCGCAATCGCTGGCGGATCGATTTTGAGCTTCCCCTTGTCGGGCAGAGTTCGATGCAGGTCTTCGCAGGATATGCTGATTACGACTCGAATTACCCGCAAGCGGACTACACCCAGACAGTGGTTGGTACCCGGTTCACGTACCGCTGGTAGCGTCACAGGACTACCCCCGAATACCCTATTTCGGTGCTACTTTGGGGGGTTTGCGCAGATTAAAACCAGTGAATGAAATAAAATCCAGACGGTAAACGTCAGGGTAGTGATAGGAGCAAAATGCGGGGGCTTAGCGACTCACAGAAGGAGGTGCTCCTGGCTGGGCTGGGTGGATTGCGCACGTTTTGCCTGTCCCTGACCGGGAACCCGGCGGATGCGGATGACCTGCTGCAGGTGACGGTGGAACGGGTGCTGCAGAAGGGCATGCCTGCGGACGCACATGCCGCAAAATGGGCCTACCGGGTGTGCAAGAACGCCTGGGTTGACGAGGTCCGCTCTCGGGGTGTGCGGCAGAGACACCTCGAGCAGGTTGGGAACCCCGCGCCGGATGCCCCCTCTGCCGAGGTGGTCGCTGGCGACGAGCGGAAAATGACCGCGGTGTTCAGGGAGCTGGCGAGACTGCCCGTTGAGCAGCGCCTGGCCCTGACACTGGTGGCTATTGACGGGAAGACCTACAGCGAAGCTGCGGACATCCTTAATGTGCCGATAGGGACGATTATGAGTCGCATTGCGCGGGCGAGAAAGCAACTCATAGAGAGAGATGCGGATCAAAAGTCATGAAAGCAGAGTTGAGTGATAAGGATTACGAACAGTTGTCTCAGTACCTTGACGGGGAGCTGGATGATGCCCAGGTGCGCGAATTGAGTGCGCGGCTGCTCAGCGAGCAGGATTTGCGTGCGGTCTACGAGCGCATGAAGGGGCTGCAGAACCGCCTGCAGGAGGCTGTGTCGGGTGCCGATACCGTGCCGCTGCAGCTCAGGCAGAGCGTCGAAAGAGCAGCTACCCGGCAGCATAGAGGCAGGCAGCGCACCGGTTGGGGTGTTGCCGTGGCAGCGTCGGTATTGCTTGCCGCGGGTGTGCTTATGACCGTGGACCGGGTTGAGCAGCCTGATGATGGTATGCGGCTCGTGGTCCGTGATAGGCTGCTTACGCCCGCTTTGGAGCGCCAGCCCTCCCGCGGAAACGGGTGGGAGACACTGACAGACGGGAGTCAGTTGCGGGTTGTGCTCAGCTTTCCCAGTGTCGACGGAAGTTGGTGTCGAGAATATCTGCTTGCCCAGGAAAACGTTGAATGGCGCGGTGTTGCCTGTCGTGAGGAGGCTGGGCGGTGGGTCACCGCGGTGCGGGTCGCGGGTGAGCACCGGGCAGTGGACGGCTACCGGCCGGCCGGCGTGGCGACGCCTGATGAGGTCGCGACGTATATCAATCGCCAAGCGGCAGATATCCCTCTCAGCCGGGAACAGGAAGCTGCGCTTATCGCTCGCGACTGGCAGTAAGTCGCTCAACCCTGTTGGTATTGTCGTCGACAGGGTCCTACGAAAAAGCCGTGGAAAGCCGTGCAAGGGAAGCTGAAGGGTGAACCGTCGGTATACGAGGTACTGCGCAAAACGATGAGAGAGAAACAGGGCCTGACGCCCCATGTCGACGGCAGGCCCTGGAGTCCAGCGCAGGAGGCTAGCGTTATCCTGCACTGCAAGTCGATTGGGAAGTTCGCTACGGCCACTTCCCGGAATAGGCAAGGAGGGGGCAGCTGCCGCGCCGTGGGACAATGCCCCCGCGGCGCACCCAATGGCAGCATGCTCATTCCTCGGATGGTTTCACTCCACTTCTATTGGGGTGACGGCCGGCAGCGGGGTTTTATTCCCCAGTATGGAAAGTTTTTTGGGGTATCAAGGCGCGGTCAATTGCAGTAGGCCATGACCGTATATGTCATCACGACCCTGCGGGCCCAGATCCTCGGCCGCGGCATAGAGTTGGGCCATGGTATCCCCGCCTGGATGCAGTTTGATCAACCTAGCGGCGGCTGTGGCAGCAAACGGCACTGCGAAAGAGGTGCCGGACGAACTGGTGTAGCCACCACCGGCTTTAGCATGTAGCAGATTGACACCGGGTGCGGCAAGGTCAAGGTAGTCGCCGCGGTTGGCTAGGCGAAAGACCCGTCCGTCGGTGTCGACCGCAGTGATGGCAACGACTTCAGGGTAGGCAGCGGGGTACATGGGTGCAGCGCCGGGCCCTCCATTACCGGCAGCGGCGACCACGAGGATGCCTTTTTCCGAAACCCTTTGCAGGGCGGATTCGAGCAGGCGGTTGGATGGCCCTGCGAGGCTGATATTGATGACATCGACGTCTGACGAGATCAGCCAGTCCAATGCCTTGATGAGGTTCAGTGTACTGGCAATTTCACCACGCTTGGGGTCGTTTTCGAAGACTGTGGCGGCGAACACCGCGGCCTTTGGGGCGAGCCCTGTGTATTGATGGGTGTTACCCGCGATGATCGAGGCGATGGCGGTACCGTGGAAGTTAGGTGTCTGCGCTGTATCTGCGACGAAAGAGCGCGATTTGACCTTCGAATGGCTTAGCGCAGGGTGCTCCACATCGACTGCGCTATCGATCATACCCACGCGCAGTGATAGCTCCTTCGTATCGTCGGGGAGATCAAGTGCCGTGCGGGGCGCGATGCCGGCGCCTGCGGAGGCAATAGTGGTCCCAGCCGTATAGATGTGGTTGAGGTCGACCTCCGCGCGGTCGCTACCCACGACATCCACCACCCCCTGTCGTGCTACCGAAATGTCGAAACTGGAGGGCGCTGCGACGTCCGCCAGCCACATGCCCATACCCGGGAGTTCGGTGATCGTGTCAAATAGATAGCCCTCTTCCTCGAGTTCTTCAAACACACTCGGTTCCGCCATCACCAGCCATTGCCCCTGGTGAATTCTCTCCTCCCGAATCTCGAACTCGCTTTCTATGCGGTCGATAATGTCATCAATCTCCCCCTCCAATCGGTCCTCTACAGTGATGGCGACCGCTATTTCGACCTGTTGCACAACCTCGTCCTCAACCGAAGACTCAACATTAAGCTGGATGGTGTCCTCTACCACAGCGGCCACGCTTTCCTCGATTTCTTCCTCAACGTTCTCGCTTATGGTGTCTTCCATGGATTCGGCAATTGACTCTTGTATCGTCTCCTCGACGTTCTCCGCCACTTTCTCGTCTACCTGGTCGGCGGTCCGCTCTTCGATACGTTCCTCAAAGCCATCAACCACTGATTCCTCGATGCTTTCGACGACTTCTTCTTCGATAGTCGCTTCAATTTGCGTCTGAATTTTATTCCACGCACCACCAAAGCCCAATTCTCCGGTAAGCTCGATAACTTGGTCCTGCACTTGCTCCTCGACCCGTTGCTCGATTTGCTCCTCCACCCGCGGTGGCTCAGGTTCTCTATAACCACCGAAACCCAGTTCCTGAGCATGTGGGCTGCTGCAAAAGAACAGTGATAACGCGGCGGTGACAGCGGCGTGTAAGCACGGTGTTTGCAGAGGACGTAATGTCAGGGGGGGTGCCTGCCGCGGGTTCTGTTTAGTCATTCGATTAACTGCCGCCAAGTCAGAAAAGTAGCTTGTATTAGGCTTTAACGTGCATACTGTCGAAAAATTCCCTACCGCTGCGGGCGATGTTACACTTTTTGATCGCTGCTGTCGCCGGCATGTTTGCGGCTCACAGGAAGGAATATTGCCCCGCAGCCTTCGGATTGCGCTGGTAAAAGGACCATGGCCCCTCTACAGACCGGTCGCGGTGCGCAGGGGCCGCGTTTTGGCGTGGCATCGCGGTCGCAGACAGGCTGGTGGGGTGGTCGCCGATCCAGCCGGGGTCACCGAGCTGTGGGGCATGCAATTGACGGCGCATGAGTCCGCACCGCGGTATGTTCGCCGCGTCTGGTGCCCGCCGTGCGCGCGGTATGCCAATGGCTGGTGCGTGACGCCGCTGCAGTGGACGCGCATCAGGGTGAGACGGTGATCGGGTGATAGCATAGAGGTTGCAGGTTCTAAACTGGAATCTATCGTTTACCGCGAGGCGGTTGTCGGTCAAGATGGAGAAAGCGGCGTTATTGGGCGGCGTTATCGCTTGCTGTTGCAGTAGCTAGACGCCACGAAAATAGGCTGTGGAGTGCGTGCGTGGACAAGTTCCTCACAGACGATCTCACCCTGTTCGCTGTGCCCGTTTACCTGTTGGCTTTGTTACTTGAAATGCGTCTTGCGCGCCAACGTGGTTTGCGCTGGTTTAATCGAGGTGATTCATTAGCGTCCCTGGCAATGGGGGGGCTCGCAGTAGTAGTGGAACTGTTGCCGCGCATAGCGTTTCTCTACATCATGGTGGGGCTGCATGACGTGAGTCCCCTGCGCGATGTGGTGCAGCGTCAGTGGTGGGCCTGGGTATTGCTCTTCCTTTGTGATGATTTTTCCTATTACTGGTTCCATCGCAGCAATCATGAAGTGCGCCTGTTATGGGCGGGGCATGTCAATCACCATTCGTCGCAACACCTTAACTTTGCAACTGCACTGCGACAAGGTGTAGGGGAAAGGCTGCACAAGCTCTTATTCTGGCTTTGGCTACCGCTGCTGGGATTTGATCCTGCAATGATTATCACCATGATCAGTATCAACCTTTTCTACCAGTTCTGGATTCACACACAGGCAGTTGACCGCTTGCCCGGTTGGTACGAATTTGTCTTCAACACACCCTCGCACCACAGGGTGCATCACGGTTCGAACGTGCGTTATCTCGATCGCAACCATGGAGGCGTTTTGATCATCTGGGATCGTTTGTTCGGCACCTTTAGCCCAGAATTAGAGGCGGAACCGGTCATCTATGGACTGACCAAGAATATCGAGACAAACAATATCCTGACTGTGCTGCTGCACGAGTATCGCGCTATCTGGCGTGATGTGCGGCGGGCTGACAGGTGGAGCGACAAGTTGCGTTACCTGTGTCTGGCGCCGGGCTGGAGTCATGATGGTTTGGACAAGCGGGCTAATACTTTGCGTCGGACTGGTGATTAGTTAGGCAGATTGCTCCGCGCGCAGAGGTTTTAGCACGGCTTCCGTATATAGCGTCAGGCAGTCCCACGCCTTGTCCAGCGGCATGCCGCCAATGAGCGGATGAAGGGCGGCGAAGAAGTCGTTTCGGTGCCTGTGGCGTTGCTGACATTCCTGTGGTGTGATGATTTCGTAGCGCTTTTCAGCGCGCAGGGCCTCGACTGAATCACTGTCAAATTCCAACGGTCGATTGACGCCTTCCGTTTTCCAGCTGCTGTACTCCACGACTTCATTGAGGATGTACTGGCCCAACTCCCTCCAGGCCCGGTCGGGATCTTCGTGAATAAAAAGAACCGAAAAATCCGCTGGCGGTGAATGGGTGAAGCCTTGCTTACCCTGCTTCTTCAGTTGATCGTAGTAGTAGGCTTCCAAGGTCGGGTCAGCTACGGGTGGGGCAAAAGGCAGACCCAGGCGTGCGGCGCGCCGCGCGGCCGGTTTGCTCATGCCGCCGACGAGGAAAACCGGGTGGGGTCGACTGAAAGGTTTGGGCGTGACATTGACCATCTTACCTTTGTACTCGAAGGGACTATCCCCCCAGGCCTTGAGCAGCGTTTCCAACACGTGGTCCATCCACTGGCCGCGCGCGCTAAAGGGTTTATTAGCTATGTGAAACTCCACTTCCCGGTAACCCATGCCGGCAACAAAGTTAAGCCGTCCCCGGCTCAGCAGATCGATCACGGCGATATCTTCCGCTAGCCGGATCGGATCGTAAAGAGACACCAGTAAGGCCATGACGCCAATGCTACATTGGTCCGTGCGTCCGGCTATCGCAGCGGCCATGGTCAGAGGCGAGGGGAGCCAGCCGTTTTCCGCCACATGATGCTCCTCCACATTGACGCTGGAAAAGCCGTTTCTGTCAGCGTACTCTGCCATATCAATGGCGCAGCGATAGCGCAATGCCCGCTGCTCGGGATCAGCCTCGGCGCCCGTCATATTCAGGCGCAAGTTGGCGCTGATATTCAGCATTGCCCTGCGTCAGGCCAATCCTGGGGGCGCCGGCTGGCTGCCGCGGATGAGTTTGCCAGGTGCAGCGCCAGTGGGCTTGCCATGCTCCATTATAATCTGCCCACTGACGATGGTGGCGACATACCCCTGGGCTCCCTGAAACATGCGTCGACCGCCCGCAGGCAAGTCAAAGGTGATGTGTGGCACCTTGAGTTGCAACTGGTCAAAGTCGATCAGATTCAGATCGGCTTTCATGCCCACCTGCAGGGCCCCCCGATCTTTGAGCCCGACACAGCGCGCCGTATCATAGGTCTGCATCTTCACCACGTCCTCTAGTTTGAGCCGATGCCCTCGTTCGCGATCGCGCACATAGTAACTTAGCATTTGCGTTGGCACACTGGCGTCACACAATACGCCGCAGTGCGCTCCCGTATCTGCCAGTGAAAGAACAGTATTATCTTCCTCCAGCAATGCTACCTGTCTACTCAGGTCGTTCGCGTCATAGCCGAAACAGGGAAAATACACAACGCCCTTGCCGTCGTTTTCCATCATCAGGTCGTAGCAAAATGCTTGGGGCGAGATGCCAGCGCGTTCGGCGCAGGCGGCAATGCTGTCTTCGGGACCGGGCTCGTAGTTGGGGGGGTCACCCAGGGGATAGAGCTTGTCATAGCCAGTGATAATCGTATCCATAAAATTGTCATCCAGCACAGGTGGGTTCTCAGCAAGGATTGCAGCGCGCAGCGCCGGTTTTCGGAGTTCTGCAAGTCGGTCCTCGTGAGACATGATAGAAAGAGGACCATAGTTAGCATGGAAGCTGAAGGGATTGATGGTGCCATCCCAACTCAAAAGGATATTCACCGGCCGCGCACCCACGTGGGGGATTAATTGCGCACCATCACGGTTCGCTGTTCGGCAGAAATCCAGCTGTTTCAGAGCCCGATCCCAGTCTTCCTCCTCACGAAAGAACAAAACAAAGTTAATCTGGCACTGGTTTTCGATGGAGAGCCTTTTCATCCAGTCCATCTCCTCCTCCCAGTTGTCCCAGTCCGATACAAGGCCAAAGATACCTTTGCCGATTTCGCCGATGGCTCTACCGATCCCAAGCAGTTCCTGCTCGTCCGCGTACGTGCCAGGCATGGCTTCATTCTCACGTGTGGTATGCAATTCTGTGCGGCTAGTTGTAAAGCCCAGAGCGCCCGCTGCAATGCCATCTTTGACCAGCGAGGCCATGTGTTCAATATCCGCTGGCGTCGCCTTTTCGTTGTGAGTCCCTCGGTCACCCATGACGTAAGTGCGCACGGCACAATGAGGCACTTGTGCGCCGATGTCGATGGCGCGTGGCATCGCCTCTACCGCATCCAGGTACTCCGGGAACGACTCCCAGTTCCATTTAACACCCTCATGCAACGCGGAACCGGGTATGTCTTCGACGTCCTCCATAACGGCTATCAGGCGGTCGTGGGCTGCGTCATTCGGTTCACAGGGTGCGAAACCCACGCCGCAGTTTCCCATCACTAGTGTGGTGATACCGTGATTGGCGGCGGGGCTGCACAGAGGATCCCAGGTGGCCTGCCCATCCATGTGGGAATGTACATCGACCCAGCCAGGGGTCAGCAGCTTACCTGCTGCGTCAATCTCCCTCGCGCCACTGAGCACTATGGCGCCGATGGCGGCAATTTTTCCATCCTTGATTGCGAGATCACCGGAGAAGGCGGGAGTGCCGGTTCCATCCACTATGGTTGCGTTACGAATTACAAGATCGTACATGTCAGATACCTGCCGAGAAGTATGTCGTACAGTGTACTGAATCTTGAGCGCAGGGCGAAGCTCATAAGTTCGACGCGCCGTGGCTCGTCCAACACGAGACATTCAGGTGTCGAGCTGCTCCGCCTGCGTTATACCTTATCCCAATCGGAATACGGTAGAATCTGGGGCGGGGTGCGCACCGCGTGTCTGGCAAGAGCGCTAGTCGGGTGGTTGCTGTTCCCGTGGTCTATTTTGGATGCTCAATAATTATTCGGAGATATGCATCATGAGTCTCAATCGCCGTGAATTTACCCTGTCGTCTCTTGCGGCTCTCGGAGCGATGACAGTAGGTCCCGCTAATGGGGCCGAGTCTGCCGATAACCGCCGGATCGTGCTGGCCTCCCGGCCTGTGGGTGCACCAACCGCAGAAAACTTCCGACTCGAGACGGTTTCCATACCGCAGCCGGGTGAGGGTGACGTGTTATTGCAAACCCGTTACCTGTCTCTGGACCCCTATATGCGTGGGCGTATGAACGCGGGTAAGAGCTATGCAAGCCGTGTGGAACTCGGTGACGTGATGGTCGGAGGCACCGTCAGTGAAGTGCGGGAATCGCGCAATTCAAATTTCGCGGTAGGCGATCTGGTGAGTGCCTATGCAGGGTGGCAGGATTATGTCGTGTCGGACGGTGAGGGCCTGTTGAAGCTGGATAAGCGCATCGCACAGCCCTCCTATGCACTGGGCGTGCTGGGTATGCCCGGTCTGACAGCGTATGTGGGATTGCTGGATATAGGTGAACCGAAAGCTGGAGAGACCGTCGTGCTTGCGGCTTCTACCGGTGCGGTGGGCTCTGTGGTCGGACAGATTGCGAAGATCAAAGGTTGCCGGGTAGTGGGTATTGCGGGCGCACCAGAGAAGTGTGAATACGCCGTCGACGTGCTCGGCTATGATGCCTGCATCAGTCACTATGACGATGACTTGGCAGAGCAGCTAGAGGCGGCCTGCCCTGATGGCGTTGATATCTACTTTGAAAACGTCGGCGGTAGTTCCTGGGAGGCGGTGAGGCCGCTACTCAACAACTTTGCGCGTGTACCCATTTGTGGGCTGATCGCTCATTATAATCAGACGGAATTGCCCCCTGGACCGGATCGGGTTTCCCTATTGCAGGGGCTTATTCTGCAGCGCAGCTTGAAATTGCAGGGTTTCATTGTTAGCAATTATCGTAACCGTATCCCTGCGTTTATCGGTGATATGAGCAAATGGCTGGCCGAGGGAAAGATCATATACCGCGAAGACGTCGTTGAAGGATTACAGAATGCCCCGGAGGCCTTTCTGGGCCTTTTCACTGGTGCCAATTTTGGCAAACTGGTTGTCAAGGTCAGTTGATTCCGATGACCTTTACAAGTTTTGACCGGACAGTTTCATGATAACGACAATCAAGGTAGGCACCACGCCCTGGTCATGGGCGGGGAGGGGCGCTGCCGATAGTCTATGTCGCCAAGCGGAGCAAGCTGAGTCCATGGGCTGCCATTCTTTCTGGTTGCCGGAAAATCACTTCGGGGAGCGAGGTGCCATTCCCTCTCCTCTCCTATTACTCGCCGCGGTAGCTGGCCGCACGCGGCGGATGCGACTTGGTACTACGTCTTACCTTTTGCCGGTTCGTCCTCCCTTGCTTGCCGCTGAAGAGATAGCAGTACTGGACCGACTGAGCGAGGGTCGTTTGATCCTTGGACTGGGCCGCGGCATCGGTAAGGCAATGTTTACAGCATTCGGTGTAGAACCAGCTGACAAGCGCAAACTGTTCAGCGCTAACCTTGAGATTATGCGCCGAGCCTGGCGCGGCGAACCGGTTGCGGAAGATGATGCGGGTCGGCAGATCCGATTAGCTCCGTTGCCAGTGCAACAGCCGTCACCACCGATCTGGGTGGCAGCCTTTGGCCCATTGGCTTTGCGGCAAGTGGCGCATTTAGGTTTGCCCTACCTGGCCTCGCCTATCGAACCTCTTGCGGTATTGGAAAAAAACTATTCGCGCTATCGCGAGGAGGCGGCGGCCGAATTGCCAGTTGTGCAGACTGTGCCGGTAATGCGCTCGGTGTTCATTACACAGGATGAGTCACTTGCCAACTATGTTCGGGCGGCGCTGGATAAATCGGTGCCCTCCCACTTGCGAAAACATGGGGCTGCCGTGGAGGACTGGGCTGTCGTGGGAGACCGTGCTTACGCCAGAGACAAAT
>JABSPW010000147.1 GCA_013214285.1 Halioglobus sp.
TTTTCGCCCACGCCGAGAAACTTGATAGGCTTACCGGTCACAGAGCGAACGGAGAGCGCTGCGCCGCCGCGCGTGTCCGCGTCGACCTTGGTCAGTATCACGCCGGTCAGCGGCAGGGCCTCGCCAAAGGCCTTCGCCGTAGTGGCGGCGTCCTGACCGGTCATGGCATCCACCACAAACAGAGTCTCCACCGGTTTGACCGCCGCGTGCAAAGCGGCAATCTCTGCCATCATCTCCTCATCAATCGCCAAGCGACCCGCCGTATCCACTAACAACACATCGCTAAACTTAATGCGGGCATGAGCCAACGCGGCCGCAACAATTTCCTCCGGTTTCTGCTCCACATCGCTAGGAAAAAACGCCACTCCGACCTCTTCGGCTAAAGTTTCCAGCTGCTTAATAGCAGCGGGACGGTAGACGTCGGCACTGACCACAGTGACCCTTTTCTTGTCTCGCTCGGTCAGCAATCGCGCCAGCTTCGCCACCGTTGTAGTCTTACCAGCGCCTTGAAGACCGGCCAACATCACCACCGCAGGTGGCGTCGCGGTTAGGTCCAGCTGCTCATTGGTAGAACCCATCACAATTTCGAGTTCCGCCTGCACTATCTTCAAGAAGACCTGTCCGGGGCTGAGGCTCTTCGACACCTCTTGCCCCAGGGCGCGCTGCTTCACCGAGGCGATGAAATCCTTGACGACGGACAAAGCGACATCGGCCTCCAACAGAGCCCTGCGCACCTCGCGCAATGTCTCATCGATATTCTCCTCGGTCAGGCGTGCCTTGCCCGTGATGCTGCGCAGGCTCTGGGATAACCTGTCGCTCAAGCGTTCAAACATCGTCATCGTCTCCAATGGCGTCACGCGAATGCGCGAGCCACTATTGATTATGGGGATTCAAGCCGGTAAAACTGACGCAGTATACTTGACCCGGGCCCTGGCCCCAAACGAATGTCTGCGTCCCTCATCGCTCCACTCTGCGCACTACTGTACCTCGCTGCGACAGGCTTACAATTGCTGCACCTGTCGCAGCGACGCCAGCAGCTGAACCAGATGGTGGCACTCCTTGCACTTGCGGCGCTGGCAACCCATGCGATCCTGGTCTGGCTCATCGCCTTTCCCCGCGGCGGCGTGCAGCTTGGTTTTTTCAAGATCGCCGCCCTGTTATGCCTGGTCATCAATCTGGCCTGCATCACGACCCTGGCGCGCAGGCCCCTCCAGAACCTGTTAATCGTGCTGTTTCCCCTATCCGCACTGGCCGTGCTGGTTTCCACCTACGCACCGGACAGCAAGCCACCCAGCCAGCTGAGTGGCGGCATACTGCTGCACGTCAGTAGCTCCTTACTCGCCTATGCGGTACTAACGCTCGCGGCTGTGCAGGCTGCAGTGGTGTCGCTGCAGGACCACCAACTGAAACATCGCCATACGCGCGGCATCGTTCAGGTCCTGCCGCCGCTGCAAATGATGGAAGATATGCTGTTCGAACTGCTGTGGATCGGACTGGCACTGCTGACTATCGCCATCCTGTCCGGCGCCATTTTCGTCGAAGACATTTTCGCACAGAGCCTAGTACACAAAACCGTGCTGACCATCGCCGCCTGGCTGCTTTTCTCAATTCTGCTGTGGGGGCATTACCGGCTGGGCTGGCGCAGCAAGACCGCTGTGCGCATGACACTCGCCGGTTTCGCGATGCTCGTGCTGGCCTTCTTTGGCTCCAAGCTGGTGCTGGAACTGGTACTGCAACGAGGCTGAGGGGCCCATTTCGGGGACTTGCCCGACACTTTTTTTTTCTTCAAGATACAGACAAATTCCTTGAGGTCCTATCCGGCATTGAACGAAGCACCGCTGGGCTTACTGTTCTTCATCCTCGTCACACTGATTTTGCTCTCTGGGTTTTTCTCCAGCTCGGAGACCAGCATGATGGCGCTTAACCGATACCGCCTGAAGCACCTGCAGAAGCAAGAACACAAAGGCTCTCTTCGCGCCGCCAAACTGCTGGAGCGGCCAGACCGCTTGATCGGCCTGATCCTGATCGGTAATAATTTGGTCAATGTCTTTGCCACAGTCGTCATGACCGTGATCGCAATTCGTCTCTGGGGTGATGCCGGGGTCGTTATCGCAGGGGTTGTCCTTACACTGGTGCTTCTCGTCTTTGCGGAAGTCACGCCGAAGACTGTCGCCGCCCTTTATCCGGAGAAAATTGCCTTTCCAGCCAGCATCATCCTGCTCCCGCTAATGAAAATCATGCACCCCCTCGTTGCGCTGCTCAATTACGTGACCAATGGACTGCTCAAGGGGCTGGGCATCGATGCTGGAACGATACACGATGAGCATGTATCCGCGGAAGAATTGAAAACTATTGTGACCGATGCGGGCGAACTGATTCCCGACCGTCACCGGGAGCTGCTGTTGAATATTCTCGACCTTGAGCAGGTGACCGTGGATGACATCATGGTACCACGCAGCGAGGTGTACGGGATCGACCTGGATGACAGTGACGAGGAAATCCTCTTACGCATCCAGTCAAGCACTCATACCCGACTGCCGGTGTGGCGCGATGATATCAACAATATACAAGGTGTGCTGCACATGCGCACCGCCAGCCGCGTGATCAAACCGAGCGGGTTGGACCGCGGCGCACTGCTCCGAGAAATGGCTCGACCCTATTTTGTCCCTGAGAGCACGCCGCTGCATACGCAATTGCTCAACTTTCAGCAGACCAAACGACGCCTGGGCATCGCCGTAGACGAGTACGGAGAGGTGCTGGGTCTGGTGGCGTTAGAGGATATCCTGGAAGAGATCGTCGGTGAGTTCACCTCCAACCTAGCAGAAACCACTGAAAGCATTTTCCTGCAAAGGGATGGTAGCTATGTGATCGATGGCACGGAGAACATCCGTGAAGTGAATAAGTCTCTCGACTGGACGCTGCCTACAGACGGGCCAAAAACACTGAGCGGACTGATACTGGAACACCTTGAATCATTTCCCGATGCCCAAGCGGGACTCAAGATCGGTGACTACCGCTTCGAAATACTTACACTGAAGGGCAATGTAGTACAGTCGGTGAGGGCTGAGCTCGCAGCGCCGCAGCATGAGGAAGAAGATGCTGCTTGACCGTCACTCATTTCAGTCGCACCCTTGCGCTGGCTTGCAACCGTAATCGCGCCCTGCGCAAAATATCGTGCTTCTCCTCATCAGAGGCCATAAACCAATCGGTGATTTCCTCGGCGGATCGGTAGCATCCCATACAGATATCGCTGTCATCTAGCACACACACGGAAATGCACGGTGACTTGGGTTTGCTCTCCATCATTGCTGCTTCCGGAGTTCCGCGCGATACCGTAGGCTATTCTGCTTATAGTGCTCCGCGTTCAGGGTCAACACCTGCTGCGCATCCTCATCTAGTTGGGATTTGATACGCGCAGGTGAGCCCAGCACCAGCGAGCCATCGGGAATTTCCATACCCTCCGTCACCAGCGCATTGGCACCAATCAGGCAGCTCTGACCCACTCTTGCACCATTCAGTACGACCGCCCCGATACCGACCAGCGATCCATCGCCAATTGTGCAACCGTGTAACATGGCATTGTGTCCCACGGTGACCATTTCCCCTACGAGCATAGGGAATCCCGGGTCGGCATGCATGACTGCGCCATCCTGAACATTGCTGCCGGCGCCCACCTCGATTCGATCGGCGTCACCGCGCAATACGCAGCCAAACCAAACACTGGAGCTGTCGTGTAATACAACCCTACCGATGAGTGTCGCATTGGGCGCAATGAAGTGGCCCGCACCGCGGAGCTCCACCCTGTCATCACCAAGGCTATACATCATGGCGTTTGTTTCCACCTTCTCTCAAGATCCAGTCCCGCATCGTAAGCGACATTCACTAGCAGTACCAGTATCGCAGCAGTGACGCCCCAAATACTGTCCTCGCCTAATTGATAGTGAGGCACCTTGCGCGCGCACTCACCATCATGCATGACTTCAAGGCGATACAGACCTTCATCAGAAAAACGGACGAGGGGCACAAAGAAAACACTATCGAATTCACCTCGATCAACCTCCAACTCAGGCGCAGCCTGCACACTAGCCATGCAGGGATACACCTCGAAGCCCGTGCGGGTCAGCAGGGGCGGCAATTCACCCAAACTATGCAGCGACTGCTGAGGCAACCCAACCTCCTCCATCGCTTCACGCGTGGCCGTATCCCAGGGCGAGCCATCGACCGTCTCTCGCTTACCGCCGACGAAAGCAACCTCGCCCGGGTGCAGTGACAGGTGCGCCGCCCTTCGGCCCAGCAATACGCGGGGCTCCAACTCCTCTGTCAGTGCCACCAGCACCGCGGCCTGCGGGTGTTCTGCCTCTCCCATAGTGCTTGCCCAGCGATCAGACTGCGGTGTCAGAGCATGCGCCAGTCGCTGTAACGCACAAAGACCGCTCAAGCGGAGAACTCCGTCACCAGTTTCACCACTTCCCAAGCGGGCTGCTCATAGGGGTGTGACGCCAGCAGTGCAGTAATAACTGCTTTGATCGACTCCGGGGCACACACCATTCCGACACGGTACTCAACCACCTTCTCAAGAGAATCAATCTCACCCTGATAGGGACTACTTCCCGCCAGCGGCCGGAACTGACCTTCGCCCATGACCTGCCAGCAGCAGCTATCGTAGCGCTCAGTGCACCCAGCACCAGCGGCAAACACTGCTGCCTTGACCTCATCAAGGTGGCTTTCTGGCACATGAAAATTCAATTTATACACTAGACGCCTCTCCCCTGCTCCTCATAAAATTCCTCACTGAAATAGGCCAGCCTCTGGGACTCGATCGCCTCCCGAATGCCCGCCATGTGCCGCTGATAAAAGCGAAGATTGTGAATCGTGTTTAACTGGGATCCAAGCATCTCGTTGCATTTGTCGAGGTGGTGCAGGTAGGCCCGACTGAAATTCTCGCAGGTGTAGCAATCGCAGGCTTCGTCCAGAGGCAAGGTGCTGCTCTTATGGCGACTGTTACGCAGCTTCAATAGCCCACGAGAGGTAAACAGTGTGCCATTGCGCGCGTTCCGTGTGGGCATCACGCAATCGAACAAGTCAACTCCTCTGCGCACCCCCTCTAACAAGTCCGCAGGTGTACCCACCCCCATAAGATAACGGGGTTTGTCGACGGGCATATACGGGCCGAGAGTGTCTAGCACCCTGAGCATCGCCTCCTTAGGCTCTCCCACCGACAACCCGCCGATCGCATACCCATCAAACCCAATATCCACCAGGCCGTCCAGCGATGCCTCACGCAACTCAGGATACATACCCCCCTGCACAATACCGAACAACGCCGCTGGGTTGTTGCTGTGAGCCGTCTTACTGCGCTCCGCCCAGCGCAGGGAGAGCCCCATGGATTCCCGAGCCTCGGATTCTGTCGCCGGATAGGGCGTGCATTCATCAAACTGCATTACTACATCCGCGCCCAGACTTCGCTGCACCGCCATCGACGTCTCCGGGTCAAGGAAGACACGATCACCGTCTACAGGCGATTGAAACGACACCCCCGCTTCGCTGATCTTACGCATCTCACCGAGACTAAATACCTGAAATCCCCCTGAATCGGTAAGGATAGGCCCCGACCAACCCATGAAGTCATGCAAGTCGCCGTGCGCCTCGATCACCTTAGTGCCCGGTCGCAGCCACAAGTGGAACGTATTGCCAAGAAGGATCTGGGCGCCACTTGCGTCGATATCCCGCGGCAACATTCCCTTGACGGTGCCGTAGGTGCCAACCGGCATAAACGCTGGCGTCTCTACCACACCGCGCGGAAATGACAGGCGTCCCCGGCGGGCCTGCCCATCGGCAGCCAGCCTCACAAACCGCATGCTGCTCACTGGGCCTCCCATGGGGGTGGACCCACAGTCAGTAACATCGCATCACCATAACTGAAGAACCGGTATCCCGATGCGATGGCTTCTTCGTAGGCAGCCAGTATCGGCGCGCGGCCCGCAAAGGCGCTCACCAGCATCAATAGGGTCGATTCGGGCAGGTGGAAATTGGTAATTATGGCATCGACACTGCGAAAGCGGTGCCCCGGGTAGATAAAGATATCCGTATCACCGCAATAAGGCTGGATCCCACCACTGGCAAGGCTGGCTGTCTCTAGGCTGCGCACCGCGGTTGTACCCACCGCGATCACTCGCCCGCCCCGCTCGCGCGCGTCACGCACAGCCTCGCACACCGTCTCGTTGATTTCAGCGTACTCCTTATGCATGACATGCTGCTCGATGTGTTCTTCGCGAACGGGCTGGAACGTGCCCGCGCCCACATGCAGGGTAACCGCAACCCTGCGAATGCCTCGTTCGTCAATCTTAGCGAGCAACTTATCGCTAAAATGCAAGCCTGCTGTCGGCGCTGCTACGGCGCCTTCACAGCGCGCGTAAACCGTCTGGTAACGCTCGCGATCCAAGGCCTCATCGGACCGTTCAACGTAGGGCGGCAGCGGCATGTGACCGTGAGCACTGAGAATATCCGCCAAAGGCACATCTTGTGCCGAGCTCACACAGAATAACTCCCCCTCACGACCCAGCACCTGTAACTGGTAGTCTCCGGATTGTGCGCCGGGACCGGAACGCACGTTGAGTGTAGCGCCAGTAGTCGGTGACTTGCTCGCGCGAATGTGAGCGAGACACTCGTGAGTACCGGTGACACGCTCAACAAGAATCTCAACCTTTCCACCCGTATCCTTGCGACCCCACAACCGGGCAGGGATCACCCGGGTATCATTGAATACCAGCACATCTTCCGGGCGCAATAAACCCGGCAATTCATAGAATTGATAATGTTCGCGCTTATGCGCACCCCGTTGCAATACCATCAGTCGACTCGCGTCTCGATTCGGCAATGGATACTGGGCAATCCGATCTGACGGCAACTGGTAGCTGAAATCACTGCGTTTCATAGACAAAAAAGCCGGCACAAGGCCGGCTCTCCTAAGAACCTGACAAATTACTTGCCGTCTTTCTCCGCCGACTCTTCATCATGCTCCACCTCTATCGACGTCTTCTCGTCGACAGCGTGTGCTTCGGCAGGTTTATCCACTGTCGCACCCACCTTGATCAGCTCCTCTTCTACCAGGATGAGCACTTTCTCCTCACCGTTGACAGGATTCTTATCGGCGTCCTTGACGGCATAGCGCTCATCCCGTCGCTGGTAGATACTGTATTCCTTTGTCTTTTTCACCAGTTGCATAACCGTGCTCCTTTCGCTGGGACTACTCGCAATACCCCGATGGGCATCGTGTTACACATCTTTTATCGCGCATAGAACGGCTTCGCCGCGCAGTGTACAGGCAATCCCCCCGAAGGTTAAGCTTGGATTTTGACCTTTTAGCTTCGATTGCTATAATCGCGCGCTTTGCGGAAAGGCGTCCAGGGCGTCTGTCTTTACTCTCTGTGCCGGAGTGGTGAAATTGGTAGACACGTCGGATTCAAAATCCGATGCCAGCGATGGCGTGCCGGTTCAAGTCCGGCCTCCGGTACCAACCCCCCTCATCTGCCCTGCGAGAAAGGTGACCAGAGCTTTACCGCATCCTTTCCTGGCCTCTCCTTTGTCAAGTACTGCTCGGTGCCCCAGGCAATTCAGGCTATCCACTGATCATCCGCTATGGCCATCATACTTTCCTTACCACTGGTAATATCGCTCAGCAGCCACGTTGTTTCAGGCAACAGCTTCTCAAAATAGTACTGTGCAGACACCTGCTTATTGGTTAAAAAACCGGTTCGAGATGTCACCAGTCCCAGCGGGTTAGCAGCAATGGTTGCCATCTTGGACCACAGGTAAGCGATCACCGTGAGTGCCACCAAACGGAGATAGGGTGTCGCAGCGGCGGCCGCCTGTTCGGGGTCTTCCGATCCCTTTGCGGCTATCCACAGCGTCGCTTCCTCCAACACGGCAATACAGGCCTTCAACTGATCGGCAAACGCTGCTTCGGGTGTGTGCTTCAAATACCGACGCAACGT
>JABSPW010000148.1 GCA_013214285.1 Halioglobus sp.
CTGCAGTTTTCAGCCAGATCCGCAGAGTATCGCCAGCTGCCTCACCGCGCAGCAGGCGGTCGACGTGGAGATCTATCGAGTTGCCCGCTATGGATACCACAGTGCCGCTGACCACCAAATCAGTGTCCGCCTGTACATCGCTGAACGAGCCGCCCCACAGGCACTCGCATTCAGCGACAGCGCCTTGACATACCAGCGCGAGTAACAGTATAAGAAAACGATGTCCTGGCATAGGCGATCTACTCCCGCAGGGTGCGTGCTGCCTCGATAGCAAAATAGGTGAGTATGCCATCGCAGCCGGCCCGCTTGAACGCCAGCAGGGTCTCAAGGACCACCGCTTCGCGAGGCAGCCATCCTTGCTCGAAGGCAGCCACCTGCATCGCGTACTCGCCGCTGACCTGGTAAGCGAAGGTCGGGGCCATTAATTCCGTTTTCACGCGACGCACGATATCCAGGTAGGGCATCCCCGGTTTGACCATGATCATGTCAGCTCCCTCCGCCAGATCCAGAGCACATTCGTGCAGCGCCTCGTTGCTGTTAGCTGCATCCATCTGATAGCTGTATTTGTCGCCCCCTTTCAGATTGTTGGCGGAACCCACGGCATCCCTGAACGGCCCATAATAGGCCGAGGCGTACTTGGCGGAATAGGCCATGATCAGCGTATTGGGAAATCCAGATTGTTCTAGCGATTGTCGTATTGCGCCGACCCGCCCATCCATCATGTCAGAGGGTGCCACCACATCGGCTCCCGCAGCGGCATGGGACAGTGCCTGCCGCACAAGGACGTCGCGGGTTACATCGTTCAAGACATAGCCTGTAGCATCGATAATGCCGTCCTGTCCGTGGGTGGTGAAGGGGTCCAGCGCGACGTCGGTGATAATGCCCAGTTCGGGTAGCGCATCCTTCAGTGTTCTCACGGCGCGTTGCACAAGGCCGTCGCTATTGTGTGCTTCCTCTGCTTGCAGGCTCTTCTTTTCAGAGGGTACCACGGGGAATAAGGCAATCGCGGGTATACCCAATTGCTGCACAGTGCGGGCCTGTGCTACCAGCAGGTCAACGCTGAGCCGCTCTATCCCGGGCATCGAGGCGACCGCCTCGCGTTGGTCGTTGCCCTCCAAAATGAACACCGGAAAGATCAGGTCTGCCGGGGTTAGGCGGTTCTCGCGCACGAGGCGGCGAGAAAAGTCATGTGCTCGCAGCCGTCGCATGCGGGTCTGTGGGAACATGGCGCGCTGTGTTTTGAATGCCATGATGTTCTCCTCTAAAGACTGGCGAAGGCTTGTTTGGCCGCTGCGATTGTCTCTGCGATGTCGTCTTCACCGTGTGCACTGGATAGAAACCCGGCTTCATAGGACGCCGGCGCCAGGTAGACACCTTGTTCTAGCATTCGATGAAAAAAGCGGTTAAATGCATCGGTGTTACAGGCCATTACCTGAGAATAGCGTGTCACCGCCGGCTCCCGGGTGAAAAAGCCGCCAAACATGGTGCCCGCATGGTTGGTGGTAAAGGGCACACCGGACGCAGCTGCGGCGTCGCGCAAGCCTGCGCAAAGCGCTGCTGTTTTTGCGAAAAGGGGCGCATAGAATCCTGGTCGGCTAATGATGGCCAGGGTCGCTAGGCCAGCGGTCATAGCAACCGGATTGCCCGACAAGGTCCCTGCCTGGTAGACCGGGCCCATAGGCGCTATCTGTTCCATGATCTCCCTGCGGCCGCCGAATGCGCCGACCGGCATACCGCCGCCAATCACTTTGCCAAGTGTGGTCAGGTCTGCTTCGACATTGTAATACCCTTGGGCCCCCGTCAGGCCAAACCGAAAGCCCGTCATGACTTCGTCCAGGATCAGCAATGCGCCGCTCTCGGTGCACACACCGCGCAGAGCTTCAAGGAACCCGGGCACGGGCGGAATGCAATTCATATTGCCTGCGACGGGTTCCACAATCGCGCAGGCGATGCGCTCACCGTGTTCCTCGAAGGCTGCCCGTAAGCCGTCGATATCGTTATAGTTCAATGTCAGCGTATGCTTTGCCAGCTCCGCTGGAACACCCGGGGAACTGGGTACTCCCAGGGTTAGTGCGCCCGATCCTGCTTTAACCAGCAAGGAATCGGAATGCCCGTGATAACAGCCTTCAAACTTGACAATAGTGTCTCTGCCGGTGACGCCGCGGGCGAGGCGAATCGCACTCATAGTCGCTTCAGTACCGGAATTGACCATTCTGACGAGGTCCATTGCAGGCATAATGCTGCAGATCCGCTCGGCCAGCTCGATTTCCAGTTCCGTGGGACAGCCGAAACTCAGGCCATTGGCACACGCACGCTCGACGGCTTCGCGTACTTCCGGATGGTTGTGCCCCATGATCATGGGGCCCCAGGAGAGCACATAATCGATATAACGCTTACCCTGGCCATCGAAGATATAAGCGCCATCGCTGCGCTGGACAAATATCGGGGTGCCACCAACTGCCTTAAACGCACGCACAGGCGAATTGACGCCGCCGGGTATGGATTTCTGCGCGCGTTTGAATAATTGGCTAGAGGTGCTCATCGCATTCGTATTCCTGGTGAGACTGTCTGATAGCAAGCGGCGGTTTAGCTGAAAGTAGCAGGTCTTGCAGCGCCGACCTAGAGTTTAGAAGGGTTTTAGTACGGCAAGCAATACGATGGCAAAGAGGAAGACGACGGGTACTTCATTGAAATACCGAAAGTACACATGGCTGTGTTTGTCCCGCTTCTCATTAATGGCCAAGACGAAGCGGCCGCAAAGGATATGATACGCGATAAGTAGAACCACGGCGGCGATTTTCAGCTGCATCCAGCGGGCACTGATGTAGTAGTGGGGGTTCTGGAATATCAGAGCGATGCCAAGGGCGATGGTGATGTACATGAAAGGTGTGACGAAGCGGTACAATTTGCGCGCCATAACCGCCAGCTGCTCGCGTGTCCGGTCGTCTTCGCTCATAGCGTAATAAACAAAAATACGGGGCAGATAAAACAGTCCCGCGAACCAACAAACGACAAAAATAATATGGAGGGCTTTCAGCCACAACATCACAATTTCCTTGATAATAGCCGCAGTTTAGCTGTCTTCACGTAACATCTGTGACCAGGCGAATGTCTCCACCGCCTCCCGGGTGTTGATCCCGTGCAGTATACGTTTTCCTGTCCGTGGGCTGCGCGCATAACCGTAGACGGCTTCTACAGCATTATCGCGCATGGTATCCATGGCCTGATGCAACGTGGCTTGGATGGGAACATGAGCGACCGTCCAGCGGCGGATAGGTGCGCTGGTCAAGTCAAACGCTTCTGACTTTCCCGAGAATTGGTCCAAGCATTGCAACAGTTCCTTGCCGCTGATCAGGGACAGGTCTGTGCCATCCTGCGCTACCAGGCACCAGGTGGGTCTGCGCTCCAATAGCGGATGCATGCCGCGACGCTGCAGTAAAACCGGCACTCGTACCACGCGCGAGTCCATTGTGGCGCGCACGTTGATGCGATGCAGCATCTGGTTTAGGGGCTCTTGTGGTACTGTTCTCTGCAGTTGGTGTAACAGGGTCTGGTGAGCCGAGCGTTGTCCGAACAAACCGATATTGGTCAGTGTCGCGGTGACAATGGCTAGCATAGCCGCCATGCTGATGTTGAGATGCTGGGTCATTTCCACAATTGCGAGAACAGCGGCCAGCGGTGCATTGAGAATGGCTGCCATGGCAGCTCCCATGCCAATTACGGCATACAGTGGCGGGTCTGAGGCGAGCTCGGGCTGCAGCGCGAAGCCGACTTCGCCCAGCACGGCCCCGAGACAGGCGCCGATCAGGAGGCTGGGTCCGATAATGCCCACAGGCATGCCCGCGCGAATGCTGACTGCTCTGGAAAACAATTTACAAAGCACGATCGACACTAGTGTCCACAACGCGAGTTTACCCTGCAGTGCCCGCTCAAGCGTATCGTCTCCGACGCCTAGGATCTCGGGAACGGCCAGTGCCAGGCAGCCGGTGACCAGGCCCGCTGCGGAAAATCGTAATACGATGGGGTCGTCGGAGAGTCTTGCGCAGAGGCTACTGATTCGGATGAATAGGAACGCCGAAATGCCGCAGCACAAACCAAGCAATATGAGGTAGGGAAATTCTAGCAGCGAGTTGAGCTGCAAAGCGGGCAATTCAAACAATGAGGCGCCTGATGCCAGGCTATGGCTCACAGCGGACGCTGAAACCGCGGGCAGTAAGACGGGGATGAAGCTGATTACGGTGTATTCCGCGACGATCACTTCCATGGCAAACAACACGGCGGCGAGAGGTGTGTTAAACGCAGCCGCAATGCCGCCAGCAGTGCCGCAGGCAATCAGCGTCCGGAGGCTGTTATTGGGAAGCCTCAGCCACTGCCCAAAGAAGCTGTAAATGGCGCCACCGGGATGCATTCCTGGCCCTTTGCGCCCACCTGACTGTCCAGTGGCGAGACTGAAAGTGCCACCAACACATTGCAGTACCGCATTGCGCAAGGGCAGCGCTCCGCAGTGGGAGTGCATCCGGCTGAGGACGCGGACGATGCCCGTTTCGCGATCTGCCGGTGCCAGCAACGCGCAGAGGGCGCCCAGGGTGATGGCACCTAGTGTGGGCAGGAGCAACAGCATCCACATCGGGAGTCCCTCGAATCCATCACCAGTGTCCCCCCAAAGCAAGCTCATTTCACGGATCGCCCGCTCGAAGGCCAGTATGATTAGGCCCGGGGCTGCGCCACCGGCCACGCCGAGCATTGAGTAGGGAAGCACTGACTCGTAGTTGATTAGGCGTAGCCTCAGATGACTCAACAACTGGCACACCGATGCCTCGAGAGTGAATCAAAAGGACAATATTAACAGTTATCTCGCAGGGTATTGCTTTTATACTACGCCTCCGCGCGCATGCTCGTGGGGTAGCGTGCGGAAGAGTGCTCGTTGAGAGCGTCAACAAAGCGGGTGGATATATGGTCAAGGTCGGCATTGTTGGAGGCACTGGGTATACCGGCGTCGAGTTATTGCGCTTGTTGGCGAGTCATGAGCAGGCGTCAGTGGCCGTGATTACATCGCGCGCGGAGACTGGGCGCCGGGTGGATGATTTGTTTCCCAATCTGCGAGGGCTTTACGACCTCTCTTATACCACTCCCGATCGTGAGCAACTGGCGACGTGCGACATCGTTTTTTTTGCGACACCGCATAACGTGGCCATGCATATGGTCCCTGACATGCTGTCGGCCGGATGTCGAGTGATTGACTTATCGGCGGATTATCGCCTGCGTGATGCACGGCTTTGGTCGAGCTGGTATGGAGAGTCCCATGCCAGTGACGAGCTGTTGACGGAGGCGGTATACGGATTGCCAGAGCTGAATCGGGAGCAAATTGCTGACGCCCGGCTGGTGGCCTGCCCCGGGTGTTATCCGACGTCGATCATATTGGGTTTCATGCCGCTGCTGGCCAGCGGGCTGGTCGATCCGCAGCATCTTATCGCCAGTTCGGCCTCCGGCGTGAGTGGCGCTGGACGTATTGCGAAGGTTGACAACCTGCTGAGTGAAGTGTCGGATAGTTTCAAGCCCTACGGTGTCAGCGGGCACCGGCATCTCCCGGAGATCGAGCAAGGTTTATCCGATGTCGCCGGAACCCCGGTTGTCGTCACATTCGTACCGCACCTGCTGCCCATGGTGCGGGGTATACATTCCACCCTTTTTGCACGCTTTGGGTCGTCGTCACCGGCACAGAACCTGCAGGCGTTATATGAACACTTTTTTGAGGAGGCGCCCTTTGTCGATGTGCTGCCACCCGGGACGTTGCCGCAAACCCGTGCCGTAAGGGGCGCAAATCGGTGTCAGCTGGCTATCGCGGTGCCGCAAGGCAGGGATACAGTGGTTGTGATGGCGGCTATTGATAATCTGGTCAAGGGCGCCTCGGGACAGGCGATCCAAGTGATGAATATCATGCTCGGGCTTGATGAATCCGTCGGCCTCGGGCAGGTGGGACTGCTGCCCTGAAAGTATCGAATCAATGATCACCAGGCACGCCCGCGCGTCGCGCGCACTGCGCCACTGGTTTTTTGCGCTGGTGGTGGCTTTGGTCACCGCGTTGCCCGTGGGCTTTTTTATTGGCGAATATACGGCATTCACCAAGGTAGAGTCGTCTATCGCTGGATACGTTTCGCGCATCGCCGAACTTCAGGGGGCCCTTGATGTTGCTCTAGATGAGCTCGCAGTGCAGCGCACTCATAGTGAGGTCGACGGCAGGGCGCTGGCGATGTTGCGTGAGCAAATGGCATCAGAGCGGGAGCGTATGGCGGAGCTTGAGGAGAGCATGGGTTTATTTCGGAGTATGCTGTCATCAGGCAATACCAAGGGTCTGTACCTGCACAAACCCGAGCTGGTTCCGGGCGGTGCGCCGCGCCGCATCGCTTTCCGTATCATCGTGCAGCAAAAAGAGCGCGATTTTGACACGGTCGAGGGTGACTTGTCGGTGGAGGTGCATGGCAGGCGTAATAACGAGGATACTGGCTACTCGATGAGTGAGCTGTCTGAGGTGTTCAAAGATGGAGCAGCCGCTTTGCATTTCCGGTATTTTCAATCTATTGAGGGCGAAATGTTGGTACCTGCGGGTTTTGTTCCGACTGAGATAGTGCTGGTGGCTCGCACCCGCAAGCCTGTAAAGACACAAGTCAGGGCAGTGTATCCCTGGGAACTGCAGGAGCGATTGATCAATGTTGGGGAATAAGCGGAAAGCAGGCGGACCTGGCGGCACCACTCTGGTCTCGCACGATGCGGTTATCGTTGGGGATATCCGTTTCTCTGGCAGTCTGGATATCGAGGGTATGGTGCAGGGTAACATCATCGCGGACGATGCGAAGGACGCCCGGGTGCGCGTGGTGGGCAAGGGCCGGGTCGAGGGTGAGATTCGAGCCCCAAATGTTGTAATCAATGGGGAGGTGCGTGGCCGAGTTTATGCCACTCGACATCTGGAACTGGCGTCGAAGTGTCGCGTTAGCGGGGATGTCTTGTATCAGACGGTGGAAATGGCGGCAGGGGCTGAGGTTAATGGCAGTTTGAAGCATATTGCCGAAGAGGGCGCTCCGAAGGATGTCGTTGCGGACCAGCCCGGCCAGGGTGAAACCCGCGGCGGGCCCAAAGCAACGGCTGCCAATGCGCCTTTTCAGGCTCGCCGCAAAAGTTGACTGAAATAGTCGGGAAAAGGATAATACGCCGGTGCAATGGGCGGAATTGACCGTTGAGGTCAGCGGAACGACAAAATGTCAGTAGCGGCAACATTTGATCCTGCAGCGATTAATCTTTCTGACAGGGCGATACGGAAGGTTCAGGACCTCGTCGCCGAGGAAGAGAATGATCAGCTGAAGTTGCGCGTATTCATTACCGGTGGGGGCTGTTCCGGCTTTCAGTATGGCTTCACCTTCGATGAACTGGTTGCAGATGACGACACGGCGCTAGAGCAAGACGGTGTCACCCTGTTAGTGGATCCCATGAGTCTACAGTACCTCGCGGGGTCGCTAGTCGATTACACCGAGGGCCTCGAGGGTTCCCGCTTCGTTGTGGAAAATCCCAATGCGACAGCCACCTGCGGCTGCGGTTCGTCGTTCTCAATTTGACTGCTCCCGTTGCTAACGCGGCACCCGATTTTTCGCCGCATTAGCTGTGTTCCCAATGGTTCGCTAGGTAGACGCCGCCGAGGACCCTGGCACCTGCGGCGCCAGTGATTGAGGGACTGCTACCTGCCAGGCCCTGCAGTGTGCGGCTTGCCAGCCAGGCAAACGCCGCCGCTTCTACCCAGTCAGGACCAATGCCGATAGCGCCGGTGGTACTGACCTTGGCCGGTTGCAGCGCCGCCCTCAGCCGGCCCATCAGGAACTGATTGTGGCCACCGCCGCCGCAGACGTAG
>JABSPW010000149.1 GCA_013214285.1 Halioglobus sp.
CGCGGTGTCTTTTTTGCCGGCCTCACCATCTGTTGATGTATTGCTCTTTTGCTCTGCGGCAATGAGTTTATTCTTTAGGCCGGGAAGGGGGAAATCGGTGCTGTATACCTGGCCTGCGACCTCACGAGCTTCATCGTACATCTCCAGTTCAACCAGGGTAAGTCCCATGTTATACAGTGTAATAATATCATCGGGCATCAGCTTGGTCGCTCTCCGGTAAGACTTCAGTGCGTCTGCGTAGCGCTCCCACTCATGCAGTAACATGCCCTGGATCATGTAGGGAACCGGATCCTCCGGGCTAAAGTTGATCGCCCTCTGCAAATGGCATTCGACAGGGCTGGGTGCGGCAATGTATTGCGGAAACTCGCCTCTGTTCAGCAAGCGGAATTGGTAAGCTGCAAACAATGCCTTATGGTGGTTGGGCCAAGCCATTAGCGTGTACTGAATGTCATTGATTGCAGTAGTTGTCGTTGCTTGCTGTAGTTTCAGAATTTCAGGCGTCAAGTGATACTCTTCTGTAATGAAAAGTTCGCCCGGAAACTTGTCCCTATCAAGATAATCAAAAGGTCCGAAGGGTATCAGTGAGCCTCGGCACGGCAGACCCTGAAGGTCGCTGCCCTTCCAGGGCGCCGGCTTTCCGCTGCTTTTGCGCGCCTGCGCGCTCATGCTGACGAGGCCGACGAGGATCGCTGCTATCACCACCGTGGTGGGCGCTAACCTATTGATTTTAAGCATTTAAAATACCCGTCTGCTGTCTAGCGGTCTGCTTAATATACTATAAACTCGAGTCACTGGGGTAACTTCACAGAGCTGTGTTGGCCTGTATATTGTCTGGGTATCAGCAGGACACACTGTTGTAGTCACTCTTCTGAATGAGTGTTCGTCGGGCTTGTTGGTATGCGCCCAACGCACGGTTGCGGGTGTCTGGGTCAATAAGGGTACGAGTTTTTCCGGTTGGACTTTCTATTACGCGTCGCGTTCCCAGGTGCTTTGAGATATCACCGTACCGCTGCTGGGATGTTTTCTTCTGTATCGAGTATGTCGGTACTAGATCTATTTTTAGTTGCATCCAGGTGCTCAGACAACTAAGGCACTCTTCTGTGTTTTGAATCAGACTTTCCGCGTCGAGGTAAAAAAAAGGGCGCTGTATTGACTCGGCGAGATTTTCCAGTGTCGCAAGGCGCTGGATGTAATAATCCGTAGCTACGGACGAAGAATTGAATGCGTGAGTGCTGTCTACAGAATTATAGAGCGTCATGATGCTGGGGATCGTTGCCCGCGGATTTCTAAGACTAAAGATGGGTAACGTGTTATGACGATCAAGTACGTCGATGCTCATCAGGTGGTCATCGTGTAATATTTTGTCAAACATGTACGTGCATTGGGGCTTGGCGTCTTCTCCGCGCGCGAACAATAACTTCTGTCTGTAAAGGCTTTTCCAGCTATGGTAGCCGATGTGCATTTCGTAGTACCCACATATTGCTGGATTAGAACCCATGATGTGACTAAAAAGACTTGTGTGTGCACGCATATGGCTCAATAGAAATATGTGCCGCTTGGGTAGGAGAAGCGCTAGCGAATAGATGGCGTTGAGTATAGCGGTCATTTGTGGCCCTATGCGTTTTAGGGCGAATCACTCGATGACTGTTGTGGCGGAAAGCAGGCCATAATGGACAGATACATTGTGTAAGACAACCAGCGCACGTTAAATCCGTTTCCGAGAGCTGCACGGGCGTAGTGGACGGCACTCCGATACTGCCTACTTTTTGCAAGAATCCGCGAGGCGTGTTTGAGCTCGTAAGTTTTTGCTCTTGTACAGAAGCGAACAACCTCGGGTTTTTTGCTAAAAGAGATGCCCTTATCAAATACGCGCATTTGATAAAGCTTTTTTTCGATCAAAGGGCCCACAGTCGACATATTGCTCTTTTTGTTTACGTCAGGAATGTTGTGAAGTGAAGTAAAGTAGGTGCTATAAAGTATGACTGAGGCAGTGTCGATAGAGCGAAGGTAAATATCTCTATCGTTCTCGTAACGTATGGTTTCATCCATTCCACCAAGGGATAAGTAAAAATCCCGACAGAAGATACTACAATTCAGGTGGGCAAACCCTCTGCTTGAAAGCAAAAAAGGAGCATCGACAAAATAGCTCCCCTGTATGTGCTCCTGTTTGGGCTGGACCTTTTCGATAAGGTCGTCAACCCATGCCGGTTCTGCTTTCTCTACGCCATCGAAAAAAATAGCTTTTTGATTGCTGTAATACACATCGACCGCCTTTTCAGACGCAGTGATACAGTGATGAGCTCTGAAAAGATGTTCCGGGTCTGACCACTGGTCGTCATCGTCCAGAAAGCAGAGGTATTGGCCAGACGATTTATGCACGCCCGTGTTCATTGCATAGCTCTGTCCGTGACCAATATCGCGATGTTTTAGCTCGCAAAATAATATACCATCGTACTGGGTTTCTAGCGCCCTGTATTTTTGAAGATTAGAATCTTCTGAGCCGTCTATCACGACTATGATTTCCTTGTCTTCGAAGGTTTGCTCTAAGACCGATTGCAGGGCAATCTGAAAAAGCTCGGGCCTGTCTCGAGTGGACAAAACTATGGAGAAAAAGGGTTTTTCACTGTTTGATGACACGTTTGACCTGGCGTTTTTGAGAGGTTTTTTACCGGACAGGGCCACACTCAATCTTAGGAACTGTCGTAAAAAGGGTCAACCACTTCTGGCATTTACTTGATACGTGTCACGCAATATAGTGCGCAGGCCTGCAAAAAAATATAGGAGTCCGGGCTTGAAAGAGATTATTCCGGGGGAGGGAGACCCTGATTATCCGTTCCTGTTTAGGGTAGCCCGCAGTTTGTATGCGCTGTTGCGGGGTTATCGAGGAGAATTTTTTCTCTATTCCATGCTGGGTAAGTTGAACCTGCTGGATCAAGCTGGAAGGTTCGGCTACTTTGGGGGATGTATATATATACCCCTGAGAGTACCTGAGGCGTTGTATATCAGTGATTTTTCTCTATTCCAGGGGCTCCGCGAAGTTAACTATGCTCAAAAGCTCAACGCGATGTTTGACGAATTTGTTTTCCTTGATTGTGGCAGCTATTTCGGTCAGGTCAGTATGCGTGTAGCATCTTTGTGCCCGGGCGTGAGTAGACTGGTGCTGTTTGACCCTAATTCCGAAAACTGTATTTACGCCGAGGCGAATCTCCGGCTAACCCGCAAGCCTTTCACGATCTTTAATACAGCTGTGTCGGATTACTCAGGCAAGGCCAAGTTGGTGTTCCCGGAGGGTCCTAACGTCCCGGACTCTGCCTATATTGACAGAACTGATGAGGGGGACATAGAGGTCATGCAGCTTGATGATCTGCAAGTATCGATTCAGGGAGGCCTCAGTGGAGAAAATTTGGGAATCAAGCTTGATATCGAAGGGCAAGAGTTGGCGGCTGTGCGTGGTGGAGAGCGTTTGATACGCGAGGCTGCTGGCATCTGTTATTTCATGGAGCTGCACCCTGGGGTGCTCAAGAGAAACGCTCAATCGGCGGAGGCACTATTGCAGGCCGTTTCAGACCTGCGGCCTACCCGGTGGTATTTAGCGGATCGGCCCGAAGTTGAGCTGAGCCTTGAAGAGGACATATTTGAACAGATCGGAGGGGAGTCGATTATTGATGTAATAGGAGTCGCTCGATAGGGATCAGAGCGTCGTGCCTGAAGGGGCGGTTTTGGATGACGGTTGACGGGTGATGAAGGATAACTCGGTAATTTGCCTCAAATACCAGTAGAATTTGCAATCAATAATAGTGTCTGGCGACTGGTCGAGACCTTCCCGGTTTCTGTCGCCCGAGTATATTACTCCTGAGATATGGTGTCAGAAGACAATAGTCAGGCTAATCTGGTAAATAAAGCAATGTCTGCCTTTCGCTGGGTAGCCACGTTACGCTTTCTAGGCCAATTAGTGAGTTGGCTGTCGACGATATTTGTAATTCGTTTTTTGGCACCTGAGGACTACGGGATAATCAGTCTCGCTGAAGTTCTGAGGACATTTTTAGGGTTCTTTTCCATTATGGGTCTTGGACAGGGCCTGATGAAAGTGAAGGAGCTGACTCCTGGGCTGGTACAAAAAACCCTCGGTCTCCTCATTTTGATAAATGTTTCGCTATTTCTCCTCCAGTTTTTCTCTGCGCCTTACATAGCGCTTTTTTATGAGACACCGGAGCTCGAATTGGTATTGCAAGTTCTCGCTTTCAGTTATTTGGTTATCCCTTGGACATCAGTGCCTAATTCATTGATCGCCCGCGAACTTGATCACCGTAAAACCTCCCAGGTAACATTTTTCGCTAATGTGCTCGCGTCAGCTCTGAGCCTTACACTAGCGTACCTGGGCTACGGTTACTGGGCTTTGGTAGCAGCAATCATGTTTACGATGCTGTTTAACTGTATTTTCTTCAATCTGCTTCTGTCTTATCCACGGCTCCCTTCGTTCAATTTTGTCGGTACCAAGGAGGTATTTAGTTTTGGCGCACTTATCGCGATGTCCGATATTTTTTACGTGGCTTACAATAAAATTGATATTGCCGTAGCGGGTAAATTTTTCAGTATCGCCGAGGTCGGTTTTTATGGTGTGGCGATCCAGCTGGCGACGATGCTTATGTCCAAGAGTATACCTTTGTTTAATGTGGTGGCCTTCCCTGCATTTGCGCGGATGAACGCGGTATCGGGCGACAGTAATGAGTATCTAGTGACCACGCTTCGCTTTGCAAGCACCCTTGTTTTTCCTGTTTTTCTCGGTGTCGCAATGGTGGGAGGCGATCTAATTCTTCTAGTATTAGGTGAAAATTGGGTGCAAATTTCAGGTCTCTTTGTCATTCTCGTGGTGAGCGTGCCAATCCGAATTCTTGCATATATCATAGCGCCGGCAATCCTGGCTGCGGGCGGTGCGCGACTTGATATGATGAATTCGCTAATCACGTTAGTTTTTCTCAGTGTCGCACTGTTGGTATTTCTTCCACTAGGATTGTCAGGTGTGGCCTTTGCCTGGAGTCTTTCGTCGGTGTGTCTGTTCACCGTGACACTTGTGCGGGGTGGGCGACTTTTGAGCCTGCCCGTAATGACTGTGCTCTCCGCTGTCACTCCGGCGCTGGTAACGTCGTCGATAATGTGTCTAGTGATTTATCTTGTCGATTCGCTGCTTACCGATACTTCAGCGCTTGTTTCTTTATATAAAATCCCACTGGGGGTGGCAGTTTATGCGGCAGTAAGTTGGTGTTGCTTTCGGCGCAGGAGTGAGGAATTGATTCGTATACTGTTCAGGCTGATAGGTCGTAAATGAAGGATAGCAGTGAACGACCGCCAGTATGTATGCATGCTGGAGAATCGATGTGAGCCCAATGCGAGTGCTTGTTCTAGATGGCGATATGGTGCCTTGCTTGACCATAGCGAGGTCCTTGTCGCGACGGCGATGTGATGTCGATGTCGCGAGCCATCTGCCCATGCCTCTAACTGGTTGTTCTAACGCCGTTCGTCGCTGTTTTCAGTACCCTGACCCGTTGCTGTCTGGGGAGGCAGCGATAGGGTGGTTGCTGGATCATGTTAAAGACAATTCTTATGATCTGATAATTCCTGTCACGGAGCGAATTCTCGTGCCTTTGTCCCGCTATCGCGATCGACTGCAGCACGTCAACATTGCCATGCCTTCAGCAGACAGTCTGGAGGTTGCGCTGGATAAATCCCGGACGCTGTCTCTTGCGACGCGGCTTGGCGTGCCCTGCCCTCGCAGTGTTGCAGTCGCAACCCTGGAAGAGTTGGCGCATATAAAGGAGGAGCTCAGCTTTCCGGTGGTGCTCAAGCCGGCGCGGTCTATCGGGGCTGCCGCTGGAGAAGCCAGTCAGCTTCAGGTCAGCTATGCTAGCGATCGTTCCGAGTTAGAGGCTGGATGCGTGCATGCACTAAAATTCGGTGCAATTATCCTACAGGAATATTTCTCCGGCGAGGGTGTTGGCGTTGAAGTCATAGCAGAGCAAGGCGAGATAGTCTACGCGTTTCAGCACCTACGGCTTCACGAGGTGCCCCTTAGCGGTGGTGGAAGCAGCTTGCGCAAAAGCGTACCGGTGATGTCGAGTTTACTGGAAGCGGCGGAGAAACTTATCGCGGCGCTCAGTTGGAATGGCGTCGCTATGGTGGAGTTTAAGCTGGATCCAAAATCGGGTGCCTTTTGCCTCATGGAAATTAACGGCAGATTCTGGGGATCCTTGCCTCTAGCCGTCGCCGCAGGCGCTGACTTTCCTTCCATGTTGCTGGATCTAGAGGTTGCAGGGAAGGTAGATCCGTGTAGCCCTTACCGTAACGATGTCTATTGTCGTCTGTTGTCCCGAGATGTCCATTGGTACGAGTCCGTTATCCGTGGAGATGCGGACACGCGGATCGTCAAGATTCCAGCCGCCAGGGACGTCTTGTTGGAGTTGGGTCTTTTTTTGCATATCAACCACCGTTTCGACGTACAGAGCCTACAAGACCCACTACCTGGTCTGGTCGATATCCGAAATATGCTATTGAGCTATGCGCAGCGTGCTCAATCACTGTGGGAAGAAATAATTTTTCGAACGAGGCAGAAAAAGGCTTGGCGGCGTGGTGACGTGGCGACAGCGATCTCCCGGGCCCGCTCCATGCTTTTTATCTGCTATGGCAATATCAATAGAAGTGCGCTGGCGGATGTATTGGTAAGGTCTTACGCGGAGGATGCGGGTATTGCTGTGCAGTCCGCAGGGTTGCATCATGAGGAGGGTCGTCCGGCCGACCCGGTCATGGTAGATGTCGCTGCCCAGTTCAACCTTGAGCTCGGCGACAGCCGTTCGTCTCGCGTAAGTCTCCAGCAGCTCCGCGAGAGCGACATCATATTCGTCATGGAAAAGGTTCACTATGATAAGCTCTTGGCTCTCGACGGAGGTATAGCAGGCAAAACGTTCCTGTTGGGAGCGTATAAAGGTGGCGCGCAGCGAATAGTAGAGATTGAGGATCCCTATGGTCGTGCCAGGGAAGTCTACCTTGCGTGCTATCAGCAGGTTGTTGAGGCCGTCGATTATATAAAGGGCATAATTGCAGTGAAGGCGGGTGAACAGTAAAAGATCGTGAGCGAGAATGTGCAAAGCCCGTTTGAGTAGTGCTTCTCGGTAAAATATTTTTTTCGCCATGGACCGATTGGTTTGTGGCCGTTATGGGTGCTAATTTGTGAAGCAAGTAGCGCGTAACTCAAGAGTTGTCATTGGGCTAGGGACCGGGAGATCGGGCACCGCGTCACTAACATCTCTGGTCGATCAGCAGTCGGGCGGACTGTGTTTTCACGAAATGAACCCTGCATGTGCGGTATTCAGTGGTAATCCCCAGCCACATGTTAATGCCGTGATTGAGTTCCAGAGATTGCTTGATGGTGGAGACCGTTCGCGTTTGACGCTGGATTACGCCAGACCCTCCTCTGTTAAGACCTACCAGCGTTTGCAGGAAATATCTGAGATAAAGTTAATTGGAGATATCGCCTATTATTATCTGAATTACGTGGAAGACATACTCGCAGTCCTCCCTGGATGTGTCTTTGTCTGCACCAGAAGGGACAGGGGAGAGACCGTAGCCAGTTGGTTGAAAAAGTCCGCGATAAAGCGTTGGCCATCCTTGTGGCTAGCCGACCGATTGAAATCTATCCTAACGCGTACACCATTTTATACAGAATACAATTACTGGCAGTACAATGATGGTAGTATTTGGAAGCAGGAT
>JABSPW010000150.1 GCA_013214285.1 Halioglobus sp.
CACATCGGGCACCCCAATCAGGATGGCGGCGCGAGGCCGGGATGCCTGCGACCCGCGCATTCCCGCCCTATCACTCGCGACCCGCGCACCCCCGATGCCACGCTCCACGCCATGGCCACGTATGACTGAGATCGAAAGCTGAGGTGTCAGGATCCGCACCGGCCCATTGCTCAAAAGACAGCACCAGCCAGTCAACCCGCCTCCTTTGGACGCTACGCGCACCCGGCACGGCGCGGCACTGGCGGTCTCGAAGGGGCCTATGGGATGGCGCGCTCCAAAAAATTTTACCCAAAGCGACCATGGAACCCCTTGCTTTAACACAATGTTTGGTGTGCAATAAAACCAAATAATTAAACTCAGGAGCCACAATGTCCGTTATCACCAAACCTATTCCTGCGCTGTCTGCAGCGCTGGTGCTAAGCACAGCGAGTCACTTGGCTTTCGCTCAACAGCTGGAAGAAGTCGTCGTTACCGCGCAGAAGAGAGTCGAAAGCCTGCAAGACGTGCCCATCTCGGTAGTCGCTATGCAGGGAGAGCAAATTCAGCAAGCGGGCATTCAAAACATGATGGGGCTCTCTGACTACGTACCGAATCTCCATATTGCAGTCGCCCCGGTCAACACCAATATCTATATGCGGGGTGTTGGCTCAGGCAATAACCAGGGCTTTGAGCAATCGGTAGGCATGTATATTGATGGCATCTATATGGGACGAGGCCGCCAATATCGCAATGCCTTTTTGGATTTGGAGCGAGTAGAAATTCTGCGTGGCCCGCAGGGCACCTTGTTTGGCCGCAACACGGTAGCCGGCGCGGTTAGCGTCATCACGGCCTCTCCCACGCTAGGCGAAGAGCTCAATGGTGCCCTCTCTGTCGCAGGAGAAAGTCACGATGGATTCCTCACCGAGGGCCATGTCGGCAGTGATATAACAGATAACCTGGCCATGCGGTTTGCCTTCAAGTATCGCGAATCAGATGGCTGGATTGATAACGCGTACTTAGAAAAAGATGAACCTAAAATAAAGGACACAACGTACCGTCTGACAACGGTTTGGCAGCCAATCGATGCGCTTGATATCAACTTCAAGTACACCCATTCGGATGAAAAACGAACGGGCTCTACCGCTGCCACCTGGTTATATTTGTCCAAAGCCGAGCGCGATGAGCTGGTACCCAATCGCAGTCCATTTGCCATCGCGGCGTATTCAGCAACTGATGAAAACTTTCCGCAACTCGCTGAGGAGGCGGGCCGCGATTTTACAGCATACCGAGATAATAATTACGGTAGCCTGGATTACGTTGGTCTAGGCCGCAAACCCGATGGAGATAAGGGTGATGTCGATAACGGTGTTCTCGCACTTAACTATGAACTCGATGAGTACATCATCACCTCCATCACGGGCTACACGGCTTACGACGTGACTAGCGGTGCGGATGTGGATTGGCTGCCGCTACGGTTCATTGCGCGTGACGATGATGAAAAGTTTGACCAGTGGAGTCAGGAATTGCGTATCCAGTCGCCCGGCGGCGCATTCATCGACTATACGGCCGGATTGTACTACGACACCAGCACATATAAAAATAAGCGCCTAGTAGTAATTGACGGCACCTTGGAGAATCTGTTCGCTTCAATTCCCGGGAACTTACTTAATCCGGGATTGCCACCCATTCCGATCGGAGACAGCTTAGGTGTAAACTCCCTGGTCCCCGTAGTTACAGATCCTCTCCTTGCTTATACCAGCGATCAAGTCGGTCGCAATCATGAGTACATTTTGGACTCTAAATCTTATGCCGCGTTCGTACAGGGGATGATTAATCTAACCGAGGAAATAACGCTGACGCTGGGTCTGCGTTACACCAGAGAAACTAAAGACGTGAAAAGCAACCAGTTTCTGATCGACGACTCAAGTGGTTACAATGCCAGATCCAACAATTTCTATCTAGGTCAAGTGCAAGCCACGCAATTCAACACATATGCCTATAACTATAAGGAAAATCGAGAGACTGATGATTGGATTCCTTCAGCCGTTCTGCAGTGGAACTACTCGGACGACAGCATGGTGTATGCGAGTTTCTCGCAAGGCTTCAAAAGTGGCGGCTTTACGGGCGCAGATGATGGACAGCCCGACAATTTACCCCTTGCCAGTTGGCCTTGTGTTGAGCAGCCTGACGGCAGTGTAGATATTTCGGCCTGCTACAACCCAAACAATCCCAGTGACGATTTCGAATTTGAAGACGAGACCGTGGATGCCTTCGAGGTCGGTGGTAAGCATCGATTGCTAGACGGTGCGATGACCTTCAACTGGGCTGCCTTTTACAGCAAGTACGACAATCTGCAAACAGCTATTTTCAAAGGGGTTGGTTTCGGTGTTACCAATGCGGGCTCTGTCGACATTAAAGGTATTGAGATCGAGTCACGCTGGGCAGCTAGCGACATGCTGACTCTCGGTGCCAACTTGGCATGGCTGGATGCCACCTACGGCTCGTTCAAGGAGGCGCCCTGTACCGCGATTCAGCTTGATGCAAACCCCCAATGTGGCGTACTCGGGCCGAGCAATGTCCTGGATACATTCAATGATCTTGATGGGGAGAAAACACTGTACGCCTCTGACTACAGTGCATCGGTAACCTGGGACTTCGTCTATCCTCTGAACAATATGGACGCGTTCGTCAGTGGCGAGGCGAATTATCGCGACGCCTTCAATTCGAACGGCGATAACGACCCCGTGGACAAAATAGACAGCTACACGAAGGTGAATCTGCGCCTGGGCTTGCGGACGAATAACTGGGAGTTAATGGCATACTCCCGCAACGTGTTTGACGAGGCCGCAATCACACAGAGCTTCGATGTGCCGATTCTAGCCGGCTCACACGCCTATGTCATGGAGGAAGGGCGTATCTATGGGCTGCGCGCAACGTATATGTTCTAGAAACGAGGGGTCAGAGTAATAAATGATCCGTTACTTTAAAGCTTACTCTGACCCCCCAACCCGGACAAACCCGGGCTCAATACAGATCACAATCTGCACGGATTACCGTGCTACTCCCGGTGCCCAGTGCGCAGACTCGTTTGCAGCCTGGATGCTGCAACTACAGGCCAGCTAGCTTGTCGGCGACGCACCAAAGCTAGCGCACTGGCCGTTTATCGCCGCTCGCGGCTCGTATCGTGCTTTGCTACTCGCGCATTCGACGCCTGCCCCGCAAGGTTTGCATATACCAGCAACGCAAAAAAAGCGGCTGCCGGCATCAATTGCAATGCAACCCGGTTCAGGGAGGTAAAGCGCACCGCGCCAAAGGAGTACCGCGTGTATAAGTAGAGGCAAAAATATAATGCAAACGCGCTGATTAGAACAGATGCAAGCGGGGCGAGCGAAGGCACCAGCCGGCGGTGCTGCACCAAAAAAAGCAATAGTGCAGCCAGCAACAAATAACTCAGAAAGTGCCAATTATCATGTAGCAGGAAGCTCTGGTAGATCGCGGGCCAGCCCTCGGGGCGGTAATCTAGCGCCAGCTGCTGCAAGCTATGCCCTGCGACAACCCAGTGCGCTGGCATAAACGCCAGTACTCCCAACAGGACAGCCGCTAAAGCCGCACCTACCCACAGTCCCAATCGCAAACCACAATATACCAGCAGCAACCCTGGAACCAAGGACATCAGCCAGAAGAACCCCTCATTTTTAACCAACAAACCACTACTAACGCACAGCAACAGCAGAACCGCTTGCCAGGACTGGCGACCTTGACTCCAATTATAAAACGCGCAAACGGCCGCAAGATAACATAGCGCCAACAGCAGATCAGCGTAGCCCGCCAGCGCCACATGGGTGTTAACGTAAGGCAGTGACAACATAATGTATGTACCCGCCATAGCAGTGACGCGCCCGACACCGGCAATCCTGGCCTGAGCATAAAAAATCAAGCCCAGCGCGATCCAGAATAAGAGCCAGGGTAAATTCATCAGGCTGTCGTGCCATTCGCCGAGAGCCACATTGGTCCAGGTTTGTAACAGCGGGGTGCTGATCGCATAGTCAGGATGCATATTGGTATAGACGCCCTCTCCACCGATTGCCAACCATTCTTGCAATGGCACATAAGCTGTCACACTACGCAGTTCGAAAAAAACTTTCGCCTGTTTGGTCCAGTGCTGTTTCCCATCCCAAGAAAACTGTGGCCGAGTGCCCACTTCAATACCCAAGGCCAGCAACCTACTGCACAACAGGGCGAGACACAGCAGGAAGATAAAGCGCTGCAACGCTGTTAATGGCATTGCAGCAGACATTCCCGACGGCGGCGCCACCGCAGCCGAACGCCAGCTCGGGGGCACAAACAACCCGGCGACAAAAACCAGTGTCGCCATGACGCCAATGCTGAAAAGGGAGAACGAGACGCCAAAAAGACTGAGCAGGCGCATCATCAACGTGATGCCCATTAGACCCAGCAGTAGTGCGTACCCACTGGTGAGCAAGCGCCGGCACGGGATACCCACGGGCACCAATCGCTGCAACCAGATCCATGCTGGAAGAAACGTCAATGCCAGCGCCACAAGCAGCTTCAATACATGCATCTAAATCACCTTCAACAGCGCACCAGAATCGTTGGCGTAAATCTGGCGTACGTTCAGCACCGCGTCTCCGGGGCGACGCACGGTGCCTGCACGTGCATCGTAGTCCACCTGCGAAGGTCGAACTACCAGAATATAGTCACCGGGTTCAAACACATCACCGGCAGGTAATTCGGGCCCTCGGCGGTGCCAGAACGTATTGAAGGGCGACATATAATACGCTGAGAGCATTCCCACCACGTCCACCGAACTGGCGATAAAAACGCGGGCATCATGCTCTGAAATGCGCTGCCGTGCTTTAGCCGCTAGAACAACCAACGGTGCGTCATCAGAAGCCAGTAACTTTTCTTCCGCAGTCTTACGCCCAAACTTCTCCCAGGTCTGATTAACCTGATGCCACAACCTTGCCTGCCAGAAGGCATCTGACACAACCCAGACGGTGAGAATAATCCCACCAACAATATGCCAGTTAAACGGGCGCGCGAAACCACGTGATAGAGATCCCAGGGCAAACACCACCAGAGCTAGTCCGGTAAGGCCTGCAAAGACAGGCACAGGATACAATGGCGAGCTAAACTCGCGGGTCCCGGTAAGGAAGTTGATATCCGACGCAGCCCAGCTCTTTTCTATATCCCATTGGTGCCAATAGGCCTTGAGAATTTCAAACAGAGAAAACTGCGACAGCGCTACCGAACGCACCGCAATCGATTGATGCGGTTCGGCTCTAAAGGCGAAACCCAGCTCCTCTGCGGCGCCTGACCATCCATTTACACGTTCCAGGTTGTATGTACTCGTGCCTTCTACAGGCGCCGCTACCTCAACCTGGGCATACCGACCCGCCATTGCAGCTGTTCGCCAATAGATCATAACGCGAGCAGGCGGTGGCCCTGTCAAAGTCAGGCGCAGCACCGGGCTATCCTCTAGCAACTGACCATCGGTAGGAACGCCGAACGCAGCGTCTCCGGCAGCATCAGTGACCAGCGCATTAGCCGCACTCAACGCGCCCTTTTTCAGAATGAATTGCGGCGGGTACCAGCGACTATCCGCTGCTGCCGGGCTTGCCACAATTGCCACGAGGAACAGGCAAGCCAGAGTTAACAGACCTTTTTCGGACCATACTATCGCAAACAAAAACGCCGTCCTCTCCGTTGCGTTCGCATCAGCCTGGGTCCCATGATAACAAACACTGACGCGGACCTAGAAAGCATGCACTACTGCGGCCTGCTACGACTCATTTTCAAAGCGAGTCGGTGATTGCCGAGATTTATTGACGTGCAATTCAAATACATCTGGCCTTGAATAGTGTCCGGCCACGTCCAGCGCACGCTTTGACAACGCCGCTTTTTGAACATCTATGTCCAGGATAATGTGCCCTTTTTCCTTGCCTAGTGGACCAGCAACGATATCACCAGTAGGCGCTACCACGAGTGAATCTCCCGGATTAATCCATTGTTCATCACTAGGGTATAACGTATCTATGTTGGGGAAGTCGTTCGGCAGATCACTCCTCTCCAGAGCAACACCGCAAGACAACACCCAACATTTACCCTCTCTGGCAATATGCTGCATGGTCCCAATCCATGCTTCCCCGCTATCGTAAGTGGGCGCGATATAGACTTCCACTCCCTGCGAGTAAAGCGAATATCTTGCCAAAGGCATATAGTTTTCCCAGCATATCAGGCTACCGATTTTTCCGGAGGGGGTTTCGATGACATTGAGGCCATTACCATCACCAAAGCCCCACACCATACGTTCAGGGTTGGTGGGCATGAGCTTCCGATGATGATTGACAATTTTACCGTGGGTATCAATGGTCACTACGGCATTGTAAATAGTCGATTGGCTGTTCGTGTGGTCTCGTTCATTTATTCCACATACAACTGTCACGCCCTTTTCTTTCGCTGCCTGACAAATCGGGTCTATCTCATTCGACGAGAGATCAATTGCATTTTTAAGCAGGCGCCCATGAAGTTCTTCACAAATACCCCAGTCACCGCCCGGCCGCAGCCGCCATATCCAGGCTGGATAACCCGGTATGAATGCCTCCGGAAAGACAATGAGTTCAGCACCTTGCTCTGCTACGGCGTTAACAATATCGACCGCCTTTTTTATTGTATTATCCCTATCAAGAACACAGGGTGCTTCTTGTATAATTGCGATCTTACTCATATATGGTAACCCTTGTCAGATTTCACCGATCAGATCTTTCGCCGCAGGTACCGGAACCGCTACACTGCTGTGGGCTCGGATGAAAAAACCTCACCGTCTGTTTCGTTGCGATTAGCGCTTTTTGCCAAAACTCTGCCCGTGGGCTTGCTTTGTAAATTATCCACTACCTAACGTGATCTATTGCGCCGCATCCTACATTGAGACCCGGTCTGGCGTTCAAGTATGTCTGATTCTGCACTTATTCGGACTCCGTTTACAAACCGATTTTGTCCGTTGTTTCATATTCCCTTGCGGCGACCATGTCCCACACGAAACAGTGCGACGATCCCGCCCTGTCGTACCTGAGCTGTCCTCATATTCACCACCAACAGCACCTGTCGAAAACTGACCTTTTATGTGCCAGGTCACGTGCCCCTGCGCTCCGCATCAGCGCTGTCACCGCATTGATTGCATTTTTTGGCCTCATCGTGTCCAGCCTACACGCGACCGCTACTGTCTGTCTGCTGCGTAACCTACCATTGGCCATTTTATGGCTTCGTTTCTAGGGTAGCTGAGTGAATTCGATAACATTTTTATCCGGGTCACGAACAAAAATTGATGTTTTCCCATCGCCAAAGGTGACCGGGCCTTCAGTTATCTGCAGACCAACAGAGAGCAAAAAACGTTCCGCATCGTCAATCGAACTCACTGCTATCGCGTAATGCGTATACCCCGGGTATTTCTTCTTATCATCCATCAGAATATTTTGCTTGTTATTATCATCGTTGCCTGTATCCAAAAGGTTAATCTCCACACCACTCTCGTGCTGTAACACTACAACACGCTCATCACTGTCATTCCGAATGACAGTAAAACCTAACTTCTCATAAAATGCGACGGCAACGCTAACGTTCATGACTCGAATGCCAATATGGTCAAGGTTCATGATTTTCATCGCCTTACACTCGCGCCTTTAGCACG
>JABSPW010000151.1 GCA_013214285.1 Halioglobus sp.
AGTCATCCGGGAGATAGTTTTTCCTATGACATTTTTTCTCAGGGTGCGCAGGCGGTGCGCAATCCTGTGGGTCTGGACCCACTAGATGGCCTGAATGTAGAACGTATGATAGCGGTGGGCCAATCTCAGTCCGCTGGACGCCTTGCTACCTATTACAACGCGGTCCACCCCACAATTGATCTATTTGACGGCTTCGTTATTCATGGGCGCGGCAGTGGTGGCGCATCCAGCCTGTCGCAGGAACCTCAGGTGACTGTCGCAACCCCACGTCCCACACGGATTCGCACGGATTTGTCCCAACCTGTCATCGCCCTGCAAAACGAAACCGATGTCCCACGATCCATTGCAGCGCGTCAGGAGGACTCGGAATTTTATCGTATGTGGGAAGTGACCGGTTCCGCTCACACAGACCTCTACACAACCCTGATTGGTAATGCTGACAAAGGCGATGACCCGACCTTCGCGGATGTGAAGCAGAAGAACGATGCCCGACCACCTTTCATTAACTGTGCAATTCCTGTCAATGACGGGCCGGGACACTGGGTTGCCAATGCAGTGTTGGCTGCGTTGGATCGTTGGATTAGGACGGGAGAAGCCGCTCCCTCGGCGCCGTTTATGGAATGGGATGTGCAAGCGGATGATTTCGTTTTGGATGACTTTGGCAATGCCGCCGGCGGTATCCGTACACCCTGGGTCGATGTGCCGGTAGCCACTTTGCGCGGCACGGGGCAGCCACCAGCAGATCCATTCTGTGGATTACTGGGCACGACTAAGCGGTTTGATAAAACCCGGTTAAACGAGCTCTATCCCAATAAGCAGGTGTACACGGATGCCATTGATGAGGCCACTGACGCCGCCGTGGATGCGGGCTTTATTCTTCCTGCTGATGCGGCGTTAATCAAGGCCCGTGCGCGCACCTCGCCCCTGCCTGCCATGCATCCCGAATGAAGGCGATAATCAGGCAGACAGGGCCTGATAGAAGAGGTACATGCAGATAGCTAAGCCCGCGATAAAAATCAGTGAGCGCAGCATGTCCTTATTTCCAATGTAAGCGGCGATATAGATGACGCGCAGGGCGACAAAGATCATAACCGGTGTTGTTATGCTAGCCAGGTCAATACCAGCCATATATACCGCCAGTATCGATGCACTGAATACTGCCAGTGCTTCCCAGGTATTGGCCTGTGCGGCGACGGCTCGGGCTCCCGGGCCTGTCAGGTCCATTGCTTGAACGCGTGGCTCTTTGTTGTTGATCTCGCCCAGCTGTTTCTGTCGGTAGTAGCCGCCAATCCAGGCACAAGCCAGCGGCAAAATGCACATGATCAGCAGGCTGGTGATAACGGTATTCATAGCGACACGCTCCAGACTTTTCTTCTGAAGCACCGATCATAGCAGGATCACGCCGCAACGACATGGCGGTTATAGAACAGCGCAAATATGTTGGGCCACAAGCTTGGGGTCTTGCATCGGTATGAAGTGATTCAGGTGTGGAATGTAGACCTCTCGGCAGTTGACTATGGCAGACGCCAAGTCCGGCCAGGTAGGGGAGTCCAGTGGGTTGTGGCGGGTAGGGTCTCCCGGCGGTGCCCGCAGGAGCGTCGTCGGTGTCCTTATTTTTTTCAATTCGTCAAAGATCCCTGTCATGCCCTCGCGATTCAGGTAAATTCTCGCCTCGTCTATCGGGTTGCAGGCAAGTGTTTGCTGTCCGCCATGTTCTGCCGGTCGTAAGGCAGAGTCGCAGTAGTCACGCAGCACCTTGGGTTGCCATGTATCAAAGGGCTTTTTATCCTTGAAGCGCATGAACATCTCGTCAGCGTCGCGCCATTGGTTCTTGCGGCGGCTAACAGGGTGGTCGGTAGGGATCATGTTGCGTGTCAATGCCATTGACTGCTCGGCGCGTTGGGGCGACATGATTACCGGATCAATCAAGATAAGGTGTTTAAAGCGGTTGGGCATGCGCGCAGCAACTCTCGCTAGGATGTGCCCGCCCAGTGAGTGTCCTGCGCCTGTGGCATGTGACAGCTGCAAGTGGTCAACCAGTTGGCAAATATCATTTGCCATGAGCCTCCAGTCCGCTTCTCCGTGTTTGCTGCTGCCGCCGTGAAAGCGCAGATCTGCTGCGTAAATGTGTCGTCCCGGCAAATGCGCGACAACTTGGTTCCAACAGCGGCTGTGAAAGCCAGTGGCGTGCAGAAGCAAAACGGGTTCATCTGAACCTGCCCATTCATACACCGTGAGTTCGCTATCGCCAAGAACAGCCTGATAGTGTTTGGGCTCTCGCATGGGGTGGTATCAAGCCTTACCGTGAATGCAACATTAGTGTGCTGCAGTGCGTCGCGTGATACGCCTGGAGTGGGCTGTTTGCACACATAAGCGCCCGCTTACTGTCGGGGGGCTCCCCGTGTGCGCGGCGTAAACAACGGTCGGATATGCGGTGCAGGGAATTTATCGCGATAATCGGGGCGCAAGGGCGGACGTATAACAGGGTGCTTGGGCCGCAGATGCCCATGATGCCGTCTGTGGTGTCGCCAATAGGGATAACCGTAATTGTAGTAAACGCTAGTGGTAGAGACGGTCTGCGGATACGGGTAGTCAGGATCGGTCGAGTAGCGTGCGGCTGTGTCCAGCGCATCAGATTGTGCTTGTAATTCGCGCATTTCCGCGCGGTGCTTCTCCCGCGCCATGCGATCAGTAGCCATGCGGTCGGTGGTTCTGCGCATATCCTCCAGGCGCTGCTGAACCTGTGTGTCGGAAGTTGTTGCCTCAATGTCAATAGTCATCTCGTCGATCTGTGTGTTTTCTTCGATGAGAGTATCTGAGAAGTTGACCACACCGCTTTTATCGACGGATTTGTATACCGTCGTCGCGACGACGGGAAGGCTATAGAGAAGCATTAGCAGCGTTAAGCAGTGGTTTATGTTGGAGTGACTCATGGGGATAAGTATAGAATAAATGGCAGCAGTTATGGATACCTTGACCAGGCTGACCGGCAGTATGCGCTTTGGCTGTCTACTATGGCGTAGGCCCCAGCGGTGCCAAAGGCTAAGGCTTCGCCTGTAGCAAAAGCTCCAGTCGTTTGTCGGACAGGAGAACGCTGCGCTCGAAGCTAAAACAGGTCAGCATCTCTTTCAAACGCCGTTGACTATGCGGAGCGTAGCCTGGAGGTTTTGGCGAGCGCTCTCTGAGTGTCAGCGAGTGCAGATCCTGGATGCTGTAGAGGTGGCTTTTGTAGGGGTCGGTTCGGGGGTTATGCACGGAAAATGCGTGTGCTCGGGTAGTGTCTTTTAGGTGTGGTTTCAGCACGGTCTGGAAAGCTTCTATTGTCTCTGCATTGAGAAAGTTGAAAAAATCCCAGAACAAACAGACGTCGAAGCGGGTATCGGTTGGCAAACCCAGTAGCCTGTGAATTTGTAGGTCGATATCCTCCTGTTCGTTCGCAATGAAAGGGAGTTCTGAGAAGAGGTCGACAAATTGCAACTTGCACCGAAAGCCAGAGAAAAAGTTGATTGTCTCAGACAGGGCGGGACCAATGTGCAGAACACTGACCCGCTGGTTCTCACCGACTGACTCGAACAGTGCGGGTAGTAATTTTGAAGTTTGTCTTGGTGTGTTCTGCAATGGCGGTCACGGAGCTGCATCCATACCCTCACCCTGAGGCGAGTCCGAGCCTCGGGATAACTCCCTCAGGCGCTTTTCAGGTCGAGGTGCTGGGACTCTGGATCGGTGCTCGCTTTCTTCTGAGGCCCCTGAGAAGGCTTGCCGTAGGATGAGCCTGCGGGATCCATATCGATACTGCCCTTGAAGATGGCACCATCCTCCAGGGTCACTCGAGGCGCCACAATGTTGCCCCGAACATTGCCCGACTGAGAAATGACCACTTTTTCACTGGCGGTAACATCTCCGTTAACCTCGCCATCCACCTTGGCAACTTTGGCCTTGATGTCGGCATTCACCTGGCCCGATTCGCCGATGGCGACCTCGTTGTTCGCCATGTGTATACTGCCTTCGACTTTGCCCTGAATCAGCAGATCTTCCTCGCCGCTTACTTCGCCCTTAATCGTTATGCTTGGTCCAATCATTGCGACACTCCTGGTAGTGACTGAGGCAGCGGAAGCGTGAGAGGTTTTGGGTGATACCGGAGTCGTTGCCGACGGCGCTGCCGCCGGTGAGTTCTTGGATTTGCCAAACATCGCTTCGCCACCGTATCAAGATGTGCTTTTATGCTAGCAGTCTGTATGCAGATACTCCAGTGCCAAGAGGACAGAATCTATAGTATCGCAGTTGGCAGTAATATCAGCGTGTATCGCCGCATTGAATTGTGCTGGGGTATGAACTAGTTTAATAAGCCTTATGAGCATTTATTATTTCAGTGGAGGAAAGATGATGACAAGAACATTACTGCTGCTGTCCCTCGTTGCTCTATTAGCCGCCTGCGCGGCCACCGGGTCATCCTCGACGACGTTCCCGACGATTAGTTCGGACGGTCTCCACCTTGTCCCAGACAGCCGTGCCAGGGCCTTTTACCTGAAGCCCGGAGCAGATCTCAGTGAATACAACAAGATTGCACTGCTGGAGGTCTATGTCGCTTTTGCCAAGAACTGGCAGCGAGATTACAACAGCTCTACAGACTTCCTGAATCAAGTGTCCGATAAGGATGTGAAGGAAATTCGTCAGCGGGTGGCAAAGGAATTCAACTCAGAGATGACCCGGGTGTTGACTCAGGACGGTCGCCAGCTGGTTTCGGAGGGTGGCACTGGCGTGCTGATCGTTCGTCCGGCGATTGTTGATTTGAGGATTACTGCACCGGACGTGATGACACCGGCGATGGATGCGACCTTTGTTGCCAGCGCCGGTAGCATGACACTTTACATGGAATTGTTGGACGGCAAATCGGGTGAGCTGATCGCCCGTATCATCGATCCGGAAGCGGCCAGCAATGATGGTGTGATGGAAATTGCAAATTCGGTGACCAATGCTGCAGATTTTGACCGCATCGTTGACCGCTGGGCGAGCATTTTGAATTCTCATCTCGCGCAAGTGACTACTGCCAACTAAGATCGATCTCCGGCGCTTGTCGATCAGCCCCATATCACGCAGGCTTGTCTGGCGTGTGGCCCGCCGATACAATATTAATACAACTGTATTAAAATAGTGCGTACGAGGGGGAGCCTTGGCCGAGGACATTCGCATAACCGACTTGGCCAAACCGAGCCTGACCGCCGCGCAACAGGGTGCGCGGGACTATGCTGAAACACTGCACATCGAGCTGAGTCAGGACAGTATTCTGGCGGAAGCACGTCGCGTTACCGGTCTGACCGATTTTGGCCCCGACGATTTCCAAACACGTTTGGCCATGCTGTGTGAAGAATGGGATGGTGATCCCGGGCTTGCGAACCTGGGAAGGTTGTCACTTCGCAACAAGCTGGTGCAGCACGCCAGTAGTCGATTGTTGATCCGGGACATACTGCAGCGCCACCCTGAGATACACGATGTGAGCATCCGGGCGCCAATCGTTGTAGCTGGCCTGCCGCGTTCCGGGACCACGCATTTGCTGAACCTGATGGCCGCAGATTCGAGGCTGCGCGCGCTGCCCCTGTGGGAGTCCTATGAGCCGGTTCCGCGGCCTGGAGAGCGTTTATTGGACAACGGTGTCGATCCCCGTTTTCAGCGTTGTGAGGATACCTGGCAGATGATGCAATCGTTGTCGCCTTTGCTGGCGGCAATGCACCCCATGAACCCCGACCATATTCATGAGGAGTTGGAGCTGATGGGACCTGACTTTGCCTCCTATAATTACGAGTGGCTGTGTGTTTCGCCGCGTTGGCGCGATCACTATTACGCCAGCGATCAGACGCCACACTACCAGTATATGAAAACGGTGTTGAAGATCCTTACCTGGCAGGATGGCGACCACACTGGGGAGGCGACGCGCTGGGTGCTGAAGTGCCCTCAACACCTGGAGCAATTGCCTGTTTTGGATAAAACTTTTCCGGATGCCATGGTCGCCGTCACTCACCGTGATCCGGTCTCCGTCATCCAGTCCGCTATTACGATGCTCGCCTATGGACAACGTATCAATCGTAGGCAGGTTGATCTCAAGGGGCTGCTCGACTACTGGACTGACCGTGTCATGCATTTGTTGCAGGCCTGTGTTAGTGATCGCGACGCTGTGCCGCCAGAGCGCAGTATCGACGTGTTATTCCATCAGTTTATGGATGATGATGTGGGTACCGTGGAGAAAATCTACGAGCGGACATCGCTGCCTGTGACCCACGCGGCCCGCAGTCAGTTGCGCGCTTTTGTTGATGCACACCCACGGGGTAAGGAGGGGCGCGTGGTCTACGACCTGCGTGGTGACTTTGGCGTGGAGCCGTCCGTTCTGCGAGAGAAGTTTGCCTTTTATTTTCAGCGATTTCCGGTCGCCATAGAGGTGCAATGATGAGCAAACAGACCGGTGGGCGTCACCCCTTATACCGCGACCGCCCGATCGAGCCCAATCCCGCTCGGTTCGACACGGCTGTGCGCGTGAATGATTTTGTCCTCATGACAGAGGCATTTTCTAATGTCTATCTCTTGCAATCCCCGGAGGGGAATATTCAGGTCAATGCAGGCATGGGGATAGAGGCCCCTGCCATAAAACACAACTTCGATGTCTATACGCAAGCGCCCTTGCGCTACCTCGTGCTGACCCAGGGTCATGTGGACCATGTCGGCGGCGTAGAGTATTTCCGTCAACACAACCCCGGGCTGCAGGTGATCGCGCAGGCTGGCAATATCGCGCACCAAGCCTATGACGGACGGCTTGCTGCCTTTCGGGCCAACCGCTCGGCTTTCGCCTTTACGGACAAGTTTGCCGCCGCATTTGCGCACTATGCGCAACATGGTCAGAGCGAATTTCCGCAGCAGGACGTGCCGCAGCCCGATATCCTGGTGGAGGAGCGTTACGAGCTAACCCTGGGTGATCTGGCGCTTGAAATCATCGCTGTGCCGGGAGCAGAAACCAATGACTCGCTGATTATCTGGTTGCCACAGCACCGTATTTGCCTGACGGGCAACCTTTTCGGTTGCCCCTTCGGGCACTTTCCCAACCTGGTGACGATTCGCGGCGATCGTTACCGCGACGCGCTGACAGTAGCGGCGGCGGTACAGACGGTAATGGATCTGGGTGCGGATACCATTCTCTATGGACACCATGGCCCGGTTGTCGGCGGCGAGCTGATTGCGGCTGAACTGGTCGCTTTACGCGATGCCATCCACTTTGTGCACGATGCGACCGTGGAGGGTATGAATGCGGGAAAGTCCTTGCACGAGCTGATGCAAGAGGTGCAGCTGCCGTCCGAGATGGAGGTGGGACAGGGCTACGGCAAAGTCTCCTGGGGCGTGCGCGCGATCTGGGAGAACTATGCCGGATGGTTCAAGCATGAATCCACGACTGAGCTTTACAGCCAGCCGGCTAGTGCCGTCTATGGTGATCTGGTTGAGCTGGCGGGCGGGCCGCAAGCCATTGTCGAGAGGGCAAGGCAAAAGCTAGCTCAGGGCGAAGTGGTTCAGGCGCTGCATTTGCTGGATGTGTTATCGCCGGTGCAGGCAGAGCTGCCCGCAGCACGCGAGGTCGCCACTGCGGTGCATGAGGGGCTGCTCCGTGATAGCGAGAATTTTTGGTTATCCGCC
>JABSPW010000152.1 GCA_013214285.1 Halioglobus sp.
TATGTCGCTGGCGTCTATCAAAGCGGTCAGCAAGGACTATCCGCTGCGTGGAGAGCTGCGCTACAGTGCCGAGCCTTTTGGTGAAGTGCTGTCCTCTGCGGCCGGGCCTGGGCGTGGCGATGTCTGGCTGGATTCGCGCCTTTTTCCCCTGCTTGACGTCGAGATCGGGGACCAGATCTATATTGGCGAAGCGATGTTTAGGGTAATCGCCGCCGCGAGAACGGAGCCTGACCAGGGCTCATCCTTTCTAGGGTTCGGTCCGCGCGTGGTGATGCACTACGATGATATACCGGCTACCGGTGTTGTGCAGCCGGGGAGTCGTGTGGAATATCGCCAGCTATTTGCAGGGCAGCCAGGCCCTGTCCAGGAATTCGCAGATTGGCTTGGGCCGCAGCTCGTCGAGGGTCAGCGTATCCTGAATGTTGAAGATGGCCAGCCGGGTATTGGCAATGCCCTTGATCGCGCGGAGAGCTTCTTGTTATTGGCCGGCAGTCTTGGGGTCGTACTGGCTGGCGTGGCGGTCGCACTGGCGGCTCGCAGATTCAGTGAGCGACACCACGACTATGTTGCAATAATTAAAAGCCTCGGTGCCACATCCTATTCTGTCAACCGACTTTACGGCACTAGCTTGATGCTGTTGGGTCTGGTGGCAACAGGGCTAGGTTGTTTGTTGGGCTGGTCCTTGCAGGCGATGTTTTTCGCGCTGTTCTCAGATCAGTTGCCCATCCTGCCCGGTTCCTCCGGTTTTCGCCCTTATGCCATTGGCGCCGCAACCGCCTTGACTTGCCTTTTGTGTTTTGCCTGGCCGCCGTTGCGTCGACTAGGTAAGGCAAGCCCGCTGCGCGTCCTGCGCAAGGATCTAACCCTTGAGAACCGCAACGCTCTGACGGATTACGCACTTGGGTTGGCGGCAGTAACCCTGTTGATGTGGTGGTACAGCCAGGATTGGAGGCTGACACTCGCGGTGTTGGCTGGACTGGCATTGACCGCGGGGCTGGGCTTTTGCCTTGCCTTGGTGCTTTTGCGCGGTGGCAGACTGCTTGGTATGAGTGCGGGTAGCGTGTGGCGTCTCGCATTGGCCGGACTGCAGCGCAGGGGTGCAGCGAATGCGCTGCAGGTCGTCATCTTCGCTATGGCCATTATGTTGCTATTGATGTTGCTGCTGGTGAGGACTTCGCTCATAGACGAGTGGCAGACGCAACTCCCTGCAGAAACACCCAATCACTTCATGATTAACATCGGCCCTGACCATGTGCAGCCTATAAAGCGATTGTTATACACAGATGCTATCGCTAGAGAACCATTTTTCCCGATGATACGCGGTCGCATCATGGCTATTAACGAGGAGCCGTTGAAGAGCACAGAAGATATCGAGGAGGCGCGCCGGCAAAGAGAAATAAATTTTACCTGGTCTCGTGAACTCCCCGCAGACAATCAGCTTGTTGCTGGAAAATGGTGGAACCCTGATACGGAGCTGGCTTTGGTATCGTTGGAAGAGGAGTTCGCGCAGCGCCTGGGCGTCGTGGTTGGGGATCGAATGGGTTTTCGTGTGGGCGCTGAGGACTTTGAAGCTGAGGTGTCCAGTATTCGTCGACTTGACTGGCAGTCTATGCGGCCCAATTTTTTCGTGATCTTTCCGCCCGAGCTGTTAGCCGCCTACCCCGCCACTTTCATGACCAGTTTCTATCTGGATGATAAGAACAAAATGTTTCTCAATGATTTCATTCGTCAGTTTCCCACTGTTACGGTTATTGAGATGGATGTTGTGATCGAGCAGATAAGGACCATCATTAGTCAGGTCACGGCGGCGATCAATCTGGTGTTGGGGGTGATTATCGCTGCTGGCGCGCTTGTCTTGGTGGCGGGTGTCCAGGCGAGCGTGGATGCTCGCATGCAAGAGAGTGCGATTCTGAGGGCGGTGGGTGCATCTCGTCGATTACTCCTTGGAGGTTTGTTGATTGAATTCACTGCGCTAGGTCTGTTTGCGGGACTACTGGCGGCAGCTGCTGCTGAGCTGTCGGTATATCTGCTGCAGACGCAAGCCATGCAAATGACTTATGCTGCCACACCCTGGATGTGGCCATTGGGTATATTCTTTGGTGCGTTGTTGATCGGCTCTCTGGGCGTGTTCAATTGCCGTAAAGTGGTGTCGACTGCACCGCTTGCGGTACTGCGAAACTTGTGAATGCCAAATAGCTGGATCTGAGGACTATTTTCTGCGGCCGGGCATGAGGCTGATGCCGTCAAGAAAAACCTCTACGCCAAGATCTACTTGCCGCTTGAGGTTAATGTGACGCTCGAACAGCTCGGGCGCATCTACTAGCAGTATGGCTAGGCCATAGATACTGGACCAGGCCGCATTGGCCAGATAAGCGACATCAGACGCATGGGTGAATAGGTGTCCGTCAACGCCGCGCTGGAGTATGTCCTGTACGAGTTGCAGCGTATCGCGGCTGGCAGCACGTAACTCCGGGAAGCGGTCAGTGGGTTGCAGGGCTGGCCCAAACATCAGTTTGAACAGTCTCGGGTTGGTCGCCGCATAGTCGACATAGGTGTGGGCAAAGGCCATGAGCTGCGCCCGCGGGCAATCCTCGGTGTCCGGGCTCGCTGACCGGAGCGCGAGTAAGAGATCACGGTAGCCCCGCGTTGCCAGTGCTGCGAGCAACGCATTCTTGTCGGCGAAGTGGCGGTAGGGCGCAGTTTGGGACACGCCCAGCCTGCGCGCGATGGCGCGCAGGCTGAGACCATCAATGCCCGTTGTCTGCAATTGACTGATCGCTGTATCGAGCAATTCGGCGCGGAGATTACCGTGGTGGTAGCTTTTTGCCGTGGTAGTTTCGTTCATAGAGCTCCAGCACGATGAAAGGGCTGACAGGCGCCGTGTTTATCGCAAAAAAATCTTCGTTAGGTAAGATACCCGGCCGGAGTGCGGTGCTGGCACTCAAGGGAGCAGGTGGCTTACAGCGTCGCGCTCCTCCAGGAGTTCACGTTCCGTGATGAGCATTTTTTCTCGGCTGAAATCAGTGACGTCAGTATCGTGTACGATATGCCAATTGCCGTTGCTGCAATGACAGGGAAACGAATAAATGAGACCTTCCTGGATGCCATAAGAGCCATCCGAGTAGACTCCCATCGAGACCCAGTCACCGTTTTCCGTTCCCAAGATCCATGAGCGCATGTGTCCTATGGCGGCATTCGCGGCAGATGCGGCGGAAGAGGCGCCTCGGGCTTTGATAATGGCGGCGCCACGCTGCTGGACGGTGGGTATGAATACATCTTCATACCAGCGCTGGTCGATCAACTCCACGGCACACTTACCGTTTACCTGTGCATTGAACAGGTCCGGATACTGCGTGGCTGAATGATTGCCCCAAATCGTCATATTGCTGACGTCATTGACTGTCGTGCCTGTCTTGATTGCCAGCTGTGTTTTAGCACGATTGTGATCCAGGCGTGTCATTGCAGTGAAGTTGCGAGGGTCTATAGCGGGGGCATTCCGTTGCGTGATCAATGCGTTGGTGTTAGCGGGGTTGCCAACCACTAAAACTTTAATGCTACTGTTTGCGTGATCATTGATGGCCTTGCCCTGAACTGAGAAAATAGCGGCATTGGCTTCCAGTAGATCCTTACGCTCCATGCCCGGTCCTCGAGGCCGCGCGCCGACGAGGAGGGCATAGTCGGCATCCTGAAAGGCAGTGTTCGGGTCGTCCGTACAGACGACACTCTCGAGCAGTGGGAAGGCGCAGTCCTCTAGTTCCATTTTGACGCCATCCAGTGCCTCCATGGCGGGTGAGATGTCAAGCAGATGCAAGATGACGGGCTGGTCGTCGCCGAGCATGGCGCCGGCGGCGATGCGAAATAGCAGCGCGTAGCCTATTTGGCCCGCAGCGCCGGTAACAGTCACTCGAACAGGTTGTTTCATGGAAGCAAAGTCCTCGTTGCAGCGTTGAACGGATAAATAGCGGCGCACATTGTCGGGTCAAACCAGCCAAAATACAAGCCGCAGCCCGAGTTCCTTCCACAGCTGGACGTGATAGGCACTGAGAAAGTAAAATGTTCATCAAATCAAGGACTAACGGCTAACTTTGTGCGGCACCTCTCGCGTCGGGAAAGACTGGAATACAACAAGTTGCAGAAGCGTCTGCGACGTCTCGTTGGCAAGGCAATTGTCGATTACAATATGATCGAGCAGGGCGACCGGGTGATGGTGTGCGTATCCGGTGGGAAAGATTCTTATGGCCTTCTCGATATTCTGCTCAATCTGCGTCACCGCGCCCCAGTTGATTTCGAGTTAATTGCTGTGAACCTGGATCAAAAGCAGCCCGGATTTCCTGAAGACGTCCTGCCAGACTACCTTTCCGCACTTGACGTGCCGTACTACGTCCTGGAGAAGGATACTTACAGTATCGTTAAGGAAGTCATACCTGAGGGTAAGACGACCTGTGGATTGTGTTCGCGGCTGCGCCGGGGCAGCCTCTATGGCTTTGCTTTAAACATTGGGGCGACGAAAATTGCTCTGGGACATCACCGGGATGATATTGTGGAGACGCTTTTTCTCAATATGTTTTTTAACGGCGTACTTAAGGCTATGCCGCCCAAGCTTCTAAGCGATGATAAACAGAACGTGGTGATCAGGCCCTTGGCGTATTGCAAGGAGAAGGATTTAGCGCGTTTTGCGCAGTTTAAGTCGTTCCCCATTATCCCCTGTAATCTATGTGGCGCGCAGGACAATTTGCAGCGCGTCCGCGTGAAGAAGATGCTGGCTGAATGGGAAAAGCAGTATCCGGGACGTATCGAATCTATTTTCCGCAGCATACGCAACGTCGCACCGTCCCAGCTGGGAGACAATGATCTCTTCGAGTTCCGCAGCCTCAGTATCGAGCGCGATACCGCGTTGCACGTGCCTGCCATACGCGCGGTTAATATCTAGTGGCGGCGCCGTTGGTGGCTGCAGAAGGTCTTAGTCTCGAGCGCGGTGGCCGCGAGTTGTTTCGCGATTTGTCTATTGCTGTGCGCCAAGGGCAACTGTGGCAGATCGAGGGAGAGAACGGCGCAGGCAAAACGAGCCTGTTGAGAATATTGAGTGGTCTGTCTCGTTTTGGTTATGCGGGTAAGGTTACGCGAACATCTGCAGTGTTGTATATCGGCCATCAACCGGCAGTCAAGTCGTTGCTTAGTCCACGGGAGAATCTGGCTTGGCATGTGAGTGGTGACGCGAGTTACCCCCGGAACGAGATCGACGATGCATTGGCGCGTGTCGGGCTCAATGGCTACGAGGGCGTGCCAACGTATACCTTGTCTGCTGGCCAGCAACGCAGGGTGAATCTCGCCCGGCTGTTCATCTCGCAAGTCCCGCTGTGGTTACTGGACGAACCGTTTACCGCGATCGACCGGCGTGGCGTCGTGAATCTACAATCCAGGCTCAGCTCGCATATCGAAGGTGGTGGTGCGGTTGTTGTTACATCGCATCAGCCATTGGAGGTTGCCTGTGACATCTGTCGTGTTGACCTCACCGGATCCCCGCGTTTTTGAGCGCCCCTGGACCAATGCGTTTCTGTCTGCGCCTGTTGCTTCGGCAGCTGGCGCTTGCCGTGCGCAGACCCATTGAAATCGGTCAGCCTCTGATGTTTTTTGCCATGGTGATTGCGCTATTCCCTCTCGGGCTAGGTCCTGATCCTGGATCCCTTGCTGGATTTGCGCCAGGAGTGCTGTGGGTGACCGCGTTACTAGCCAACCTGCTTAGTGCCGATACAGTCTTTCGCAGTGATTTTGATGACGGTAGCCTTGAGCAGTTATTGCTTTCGCCTCAGCCTTTGTTCTTGTCGGTGCTCGCCTACATAGGTGCCCATTGGCTGACCACAGGGTTGCTGCTGGCGCTGGTTTCGCCGGTTTTCGCCCTGATGTTGAATTTGTCGCCGGCCGTTATCGGTAGTTTGGTGATGGGGCTGTTACTGGGGACTGCCGTGCTCAGCCTGTTGGGGTGTGTCGGAGCCTCGCTGACCGTGGGTTTGAAGCGGGGAGGTATGCTGATCTCCCTACTCATTCTGCCTCTATACATCCCGGTATTGATCTTTGGCACCGCTGCGGTGCAGGCGTCGCTTGATGGTATATCGGCAGTACCGTATTTGGCGATGCTGGCGGCGATGCTGTGTCTTGCCATCGCCCTGGCCCCGCTAGCGGTGGCTGCCGGCCTAAGGATCAGCGTTGATGCCTGAGTTTTTTTTCGACTGGCCCGCTAACCAGTTTTTCCGAGGGTGTCTCGCGCTGTATAATTTATAATGCTATGTGGTCGTTTTTTCATAAACTTGGTTCGCCACCCTGGCTGTATTCGATCGCCGGTACCGTGCTGCGTTATCTATTGCCGTTGACCGTGCTGGCGCTGGCGTCGGGCACCGTTTGGGGTCTCCTCTTCACTTCGCCCGACTTTCGTCAGGGCAACAGCTATCGGATTATTTACATCCACGTGCCGAGTGCCGTGGTTGCTCTCGCCGGATACTACGTGATGGCCATTGCCGGTGCAGTGAGCTTGATCTGGCGTATGAAGATGGCTGATGTGGCGATGAAAGCAACCGCACCGATTGGCGCTGCGTTTACCTTTATAGCGTTGTTCACCGGAGCGGTTTGGGGCAAGCCGACCTGGGGGGCTTGGTGGGTATGGGACGCTCGTATCACTTCCATGCTGGTGCTGCTTTTTTTATATCTCGGCGTGGTCGCTCTCTACGAGGCATACGACAACAAGGAAGCAGCAGGCAAGGCTTGCGCTGTGCTGAGTCTCGTAGGGATGGTGAATATCCCGATCATCTATAAGTCAGTGGACTGGTGGTACAGCCTGCATCAACCTGCCTCGATCAAATTTACCGGAGAGTCAACGATCGATTCGAGTATGATGTACCCGCTTCTTCTTATGATTGTTGCGTTTTATGCTTTGTTCACATGCTGCCTTTTGTTGAATATGCGTACAGAAATTTTGCGCCGTGAAGCTCGCACCCAATGGGTGAAAAAACTTGCGGAAGGGAGCTGATGTTCTTCGATAGCCTGCAATCGGCGCTTTACATGGATGGGCACGGGCTCTATGTCTGGGTCGCCTATCTCGTGACGCTTCTGGTCATTATTGTCGTAATTGCGGTACCGGTGCGGCAACGCAAGCGCTTGTTACTGCAGCTCGCCGTGCAGGGGCGACGTGCCGCAGGCCCAGTCTTGCGGAGAGAGGAGGATTGATGCACCCGGCGAGAAAGCAGCGACTGTACCTGGTGCTGTTCATAGCCGTGTTTTCTAGCCTCGCGGTGGGACTGGTGCTCTACGCAATGCGAGGAAATATCAACCTATTTTATCCGCCGGCGGATGTCATTGCGGGTACGGCGCCCAAGGGTGTGCCGATACGGGGTGGCGGTATGGTCCAGGC
>JABSPW010000153.1 GCA_013214285.1 Halioglobus sp.
CCCGTGGGGCCATATCAGGAGGTCACCTGGTCCACCGGAATCGATCCCGAGGCGCGTACACCGGATCAGAGGCCACCCAACATCATTCTTATTCTCGCGGACGACCTGGGTTGGAATGACCTGACCTTTGGCGGCGGCGGTGTTGCCGGGGGCACGGTACCCACACCGCATATAGACTCTATCGCCGCAGAAGGGGTAACGTTTACCAACGGCTATGCCGCCAACGGCACCTGCGCACCCTCTAGAGCGGCATTGCTCTCGGGCCGCTATGGCACCCGCTTCGGGTTTGAATACACACCCACCCCCCCCGGCATGATGCAACTAGCGGGATTGATGGCACGCGACCCCACCCGCCTGCGCGACGCTATCACCTACCCCGACGCCGAAAGCGTCCCTTACCAGCGGATGGGCATGCCTGCTTCCGAGATCACCATCGCAGAACTGCTATCCGATCAGGGCTACCATACCGCCCACATCGGCAAATGGCATGTTGGCCTAGACAATGGTATGGCGCCGCTGGATCAGGGTTTCAACGAAAGTCTACTGATGACGAGCGGTTTATACCTGCCAGAAGACCACCCCGGGGTGGTTAATGCCAAACAATCTTTTGACCCCATCGACCGCTTTCTGTGGGCTGTGATGCGCTTCGCCGCCTCCTGGGACGGCGGGTCATCGTTTGCTCCGGACCGCTACCTCACGGATTACTACACCGAGCAGGCCGTCAGGATGATTGAGGCGAACAAGGAACGTCCATTTTTCCTCTATCTTGCGCACTGGGCACCACACACTCCTTTGCAGGCAACACGGGACGACTACGAGGCGCTGTCTCATATCGAGCTGCACCGAGAGCGGGTCTACGCGGCGATGATTCGAGCACTGGACCGGGGCGTCGGACAAGTACTCGATGCACTACGAGAAAATGGACTGGAAGAAAACACTCTCGTCATGTTCACTTCTGACAACGGTGGCGCTGGCTACATTGGTTTACCGGAAGTCAACGACCCTTTCCGCGGCTGGAAAATCACCTTGTTCGAAGGCGGTATACACGTGCCTTACTTTGCCAAATGGCCAGCCCAAATCGCGCCCAGCACAGTTTACGAGCAACCGGTGCATCACTTTGACATGTATGCCACAGCCGCAGCTGCCGGCAGTGCGCCAGTGCCGGATGACCGTATTATCGACGGTGTCGATTTGCTCCCCTATGTTCGCGGTGAACAGCGCGGCGCGCCCCACGATGCCTTATTTTGGAGTAGCGGGGCCACCCAATCGGCACTGGTGGATGGCTGGAAGCTAACAATCAGTGATCCACCCGGTCGTCAATGGCTGTTTGACCTGCGCAACGACCCCGCCGAGCAACGGGACCTGTCAGAGGATCGACTGGACAAATTAAGCGAACTGAAAGCTGCCCTTGCCGCCCACAATGCGCAGCAGTCTCCTCCCTCTTGGCCGCGTCAGATTTCCATGCCAGTTAACATCGACAAAGACCTGTCGCTGCCAGACGCGGCAACCGACGAATACATCTACTGGTCCAACTAGAGCGTTTCCTTGGAGACAGCTACTGTCGGTTAAAGTATGCCTGAATAAGTTCGGGTTTCTCCAGGCTGATAAAATGGTCCGTGCCGCACGTCTCTATCACCTCGACAGCATCTGATTGCGAGGCGCTTTGCAGCATGGCGTCGCGACACAGTACACCGTCGCGCTCACCCACAAACAGCGTCATACGCTTGAAGTTATCAAATAGCGCTATACCTGACGTCGCCTGCCACTCAATGATATTGCGCGAATTCGTTTCCGCTGTGGCATACTGCCTCGGTGTAAAGGGGATGCTGGCAACAAGTCTATTCTTGGTAGCGTTCGTCACCCACATCATTGGTGAATCCAACAACCGTGACCGAGGCGCAACTCGCATCAGAGACAGCATAAAAGGAAGCAGGAAGAAACCGACCGGCTGCAAGCGCTTTTCTCCGTTTTGGTAGAGACGCCCGCGGGGCACGACGGCCGCTTCTAGAATTACCTCCACATGACGGGCGAGCTCTGGACTCTGGTGACCAGCTTCCAACATGACGGCGCCGCCCCGCGAATGTCCATGAACAACGACCCGCTCAGGGCCTGTCATATGCTCCAATACCTGGTTCACACAGAAGGCATCGTGGGCGATGGTGCCCACCGGATGCGGGTTACCCTTAAACCATTCGGGCGTGCTCGGACTGACGCCCCTGAACGGGTTATGGTAGTTGCCATTGTTGAGAACAATGAGACGCGCGGGTGTATCGCGGTGCACCTCAAGAAAGTAGCGCATGTCCTCGAGGAAGCCGGGAAAGCAGACCAAGGTGGTGCGGCCGACCTCATCAGCGTCAAGGTGAGATCTGTCTGGTAAGCAGAGCAGGTTCTGACCCAGCCGCAACACAGTGCCCTCAAAAACCTCATCGGCAACCGATGGCCACACCCGTGTGGCAAAATATCGACGTGCGACGAGCACGAGTGCGACAAACGCCAGCAGAAAAAGCAACCACTCCATGCGTTTGTTCTCCATCTTTGGCGCGGCGCTCACGATTGACCCCTTGTTGCTAGTTGCAGCAACGAGAGCGCTAAACTCCCTTCCAGCCCTTACACAATGCGACTTTTCCAGCACAATGTCTATGGTATACCGCGATGGAGCCGCCAGAGACAACGGTTTGAAGAGCAGTAGTGCGACTACATCACTGACAAGCCCTCCCTAAACGAGAGGCAGGCTAGCGATCTATTACTGAGAGCGTCCGCTCACCTTACTTTTGTAGAGCGCACGGCGCTCAGCATTGAAGTCAGTACCGGTCTTGCGCGCGTCCAATTGACTGCGCCAGGCCCTGTTTTTGTCACTGCTGCGCTGGGGGCTCGCCGAATTGGGGTTAATGGGGTTTATCCGTATCTCCTCCCGTGACCCCGCGGTCTCACAAGCTTTGTCGGTAAAACTGGTCGCTCCGCTTACCTCGTCAACACACATGTACATTCGTGCGACCGCCCCCTGCGGCAGCAGCAAAACCGCGACCAGTATGAACGCACGCCCCATGCCATTACCCCCGACCTTTACCCGCCGTACCTGCTTTTCTCTAGCATAGAACGAGGACAGGCAGGAGGCTACCGTTACGCTTATTTTCCTCTAATTTAGACATTTATTTCAAAAAAAAAAATTAATGGCAATATATCGCTAATATTTTATAATTTATTAGTTAATACTGTGTTATATTTTTATATATACGGTATATTTTTTATTCATTCTGAAAAAGAATTTCTGGTACCAGTGCGCACTTTCGGCACACCACGGCAGCTGAGCACCCAAGGGCTCGGCGGTGTGCACGACAGCCACGCGCTAGCCCGTCGAATCGGCACCCGAATCGGTACCGGTTTCTACACTCGCAATCAGCTCAAGTGCCTCGTCACACCAGGATAGGAACTGCTGGCCCTGACCCAGGCCCCTAATCAAGGCAAGGTAAACCCCTTTACTGCGCGTCGGTAACGACAACGGATCACTGTAGTAATCAGCGCGCAACTTTTCGTAAGTGTAGAGCCGCTGCATCATTTCTTGCCTACGTTGCGCAATTTCGGCGGACAGGTGCTGCGCATTGTCTTCACTCAGATTATACAGTTTGATCACCAGCTCATCCTTGGCGTTCTGATTTTTCGTCGTCTCAAAAACCCACTCCGCCAGGGCATCGCGGCCCGCCTTGGTGAGTCCGTACACGATCTTGTTGGGCTTGCCAGCCTGATGTACTTCGCGCTTGTTTAATAAAGACTTTTCGGCCAGCTTATGTAGCTCTTGATAAATCTGCTGGTGGGAAGCGTGCCAAAAGAACCCCAGTGACGCCTCGAAGTCACGCGCCAGCTCGTACCCCGAGAGATCATCATCGGTCAGGGCCGTCATGATTGCGTGTGCAAGCGCCATTCTTTCACTCCCTGCTACGCCGGGCCTGCCTGTTCACCCAGCACCTGGTTTTTATTCAAACCACTGTCGTGGTCAGGTGTAGCGTTCGCTGCGCATGCGATATGAGGCTTGGAAAGTCTACCACGCTATGCCCGGTGTGCCACTGGGTTTTCACCGGCTCTCTCACCTCCTTCCGTCGACTCACGGCTAGAGAAATGCGAACCCGGTCTCGCCATACCAGATCACACCTTGCTGGTGCACCGCAAGCCGGATGTGATCCGCTCGGCCTGGCCGACCCGGCAGAACCAAGCGCCAGACCAATCCGGCATCATCGGCGGGCGACATCGCCAGGGGCGCGAGTATGTCACTGGGCGGTCCGATCGCCGCCAACACACCGTCCAGCGGCACCGATGAGCGCACTTCCACCGAACCTTCGAGATAGTCTAGCGCCAGTGTGACATCGACATTCTGCAACGCGCAAAGCCCCCCGGCATAGCGGCAACCACTTTGCGCGACCAGCGGGTAGGCCTTGCCCTGCTCCACCGGTCGAGGCTGCTCACCCACCAGGGCGCCCGCAGCCCACCAACCGAAGAAGGACAGCAGAGGCAGCGCAATGAGCGCAATCACAAGGTGCCGGCTGTCCATCATTCAAAAACGATCCGGCAATACCAACGACACGGTAGACAACAGGTCGCCACTCACCGTCCGTGAGCGATGCCAGCACGCGTCGGAACGCGAATACTTTCCACCAGATGCCGCACCTCATTGGGAGGTGGCGCCGAAAATCGGGATACAGAAAAAGTGACCACAAAATTGACCAACGCGCCAACTGCACCAAAGGCATTGGGTTCAATGCCGAAAAACCAGTTCGGGGGTGTACCACCTAAGAATGCGGTGCCCGGTATGAACATGATGCCCTTGTGCTGAAACACATACAGCAGTGTTACGCCAATACCACTTAGCATACCTGCTATTGCACCCTCCCGGGTCACAGAGAACGAAAATATACCCATTATCAGCGCGGGGAAGATAGACGCCGCCGCCAGGCCAAAGGCCAGCGCCACTGTACCCGCCGCAAAACCTGGCGGGCGCAGGCCGAGATAGCCCGCCCCCAGCACGGCACAGGCCATGGCAATTCGACTGGCCAACAACTCCTGCTTCTCCGATATAGCGGGGCGAAAAATGCCTTTCAGAAGGTCGTGCGATACTGCAGAAGAGATCGCCAGCAGCAAACCCGCAGCAGTCGACAAGGCCGCCGCAAGACCTCCCGCAGCAACCAAGGCGATAATCCAGTTCGGCAAACGTGCAATCTCCGGATTAGCCAATACCATGATGTCACGGTCAACCACAGTCATCTCGTTGCGCGTCACGTCTGCATGATACTGAATCCTGCCATCTTGATTTTTATCCTGAAATGCCAACAATCCGGTCTTCTCCCAGTTACGAAACCACTGTGGACGTTCTTCTACGGGCAGGTGTTGCCCTGGCACGGGCTCCAAGGTCTGGATAAAATTCAGACGCGCCATACCGGCAACCGCGGGCGCCGTAGAATACAAAAGTGCGATGAATACCAACGCCCACCCGGCAGAAGAACGAGCGGCCTGCACCGAGCGCACGGTAAAGAAACGGATAATTACATGTGGCAAACCCGCGGTGCCAATCATTAAAGACAGCGTGAAGGCGAACATGTTGAGCCCACTCAGCCTTACATCCGTCGTGTACTCCCGGAACCCCAGTTCGGTAACCACCTGATCCAGCTTGTCGAGCAAATACACATCGCTCCCTTGCAAGGTGCTGCCTAGCCCTAGCTGAGGTACCGGGTTGCCTGTTAACTGCAGACTAATGAAAATAGCGGGGATGGTATAGGCGGCGATCAGTACGCAGTACTGCGCGATTTGGGTATAGGTGATCCCCTTCATGCCGCCCAATACTGCGTAAAAAAGCACAATACACATGCCCACCAACAAGCCCGTCTCGTAGTCTACTTCCAGAAATCTGGAAAATGCCACACCGACACCTTTCATTTGCCCTATCACGTAGGTCACCGAACAGACAACTAGACACAAAACGGCAACTGCTCTGGCGGCCTTGGAGTAGTAGCGGTCTCCGATAAACTCAGGCACGGTAAACTTGCCATACTTGCGCAGATATGGCGCGATCAGCATCGCAAGAATGACATAGCCGCCTGTCCACCCCATGAGAAATACGCTACCGCCATACCCCATAAAAGCAATCATGCCCGCCATCGAAATGAAGGACGCAGCGGACATCCAGTCTGCGGCGGTCGCCATACCATTGAGAATCGGGTGCACGTGCTCTCCGGCGACATAGAAATCTCGCGTCGAGCGGGCGCGAGTCCAGAACGCAATGCCCACGTAAAGACAAAAGGTGGCTCCTACCACCAGGAAACTGAGCTGCTGCAAATCCATCAGTTGTCACCCTGCTCGTCTTGCACATCAAACTCACGATCAAGGGCAGCCATTTTCCTGGCGTAGTAAAAAACTAAGGCTATGAAAACATAGAGGGAACCCTGTTGAGCAAACCAGAACCCAAGCTTGTATCCACCAACGCGGATACCGTTCAAAAAATCAAAGAATAGAATGCCGCAGCCATAGCTCACTGCGAACCACACCACAAGCAAACGGATCACCAGGCTGATGTTACGTCGCCAATAGATCTGCGCCCGTTCTGTGCTTAAACGCGGCACTTTGACTGCTCCTGAGTATTGTTATAAGTCGATAGCGGTGACGCTACACGGTCTCATTGTATAAATGTACATCGCGCTGTGGAAATGGTATCGATATGCCCTCGCGATCAAACCGAACTTTCACATCTTTGGTGACATCCCAGTAGACGTCCCAATAATCCAAGGTCTTGACCCAAGGGCGGACCACAAAATTAATCGACGAGTCTCCCAGGCTATGCAATTTGATAGTGGGCTCCGGTGAGCCCAGTACGAGCTTATGCCCTCTGATGATATCTTGAAGAATTTTCTCTGCCTTTTCGATGTCATCACCATAGCCAATACCAAATTCCATATCGACACGGCGCACTCTCTGTGCGGTGACGTTTTTAATCACATCTCCCCAGATCTTACTATTGGGTACGACCAGTGTTTGGTTGTCCATTGTAGTGATCGTCGTCGACACGAGGCTCATTTTTTTCACACTGCCAAACGCGCCGGCCACTTCCACGACGTCCCCAACGTCGTAGGGCCTGTAGATCAATATCATGCCCCCCGCAGCAAAGTTGCCCAAGGTGTCTTGCAAGGCAAAGCCAACAATAAAGCCGGCAACACCTAAACCAGCCAGCATCGGCCCAAGAGAAATACCGACCTGTGACAGTGCCATCAGAAAACCCACTCCCAGGACTACCGCGCCCGAAATGGAGGCCAGCATACTTTTAAGCAGGGTCGACATGCGTTCACCAGAACGA
>JABSPW010000154.1 GCA_013214285.1 Halioglobus sp.
CCCCTGCTTGTCGAGCACCACCAATACAAGCGATGACACCACGTTGAAAGCTGCAACCGCGATAATGGAGAACAACAATATCGAGATGAGATCGCGGGAAAGCTGAATCGCCGAGTATAGATTACCGTGCGTCATCATCCAGTTGCTGCTGTAAAATCCGACAGGCAGGTTATCGTGCAGCTGCAATGCGATACGCTGTACATCGAAGAGGTCATCTGTGGTCAAACGAAACCCGTTGACCGCACCATGCAGCCCGGCCAACCGGGAGGCAAGTGGCAATCGAACAAGCGCTATCGCACGATCTAACTCGGTACCGGTTTCAAGGATAGCGGTCACCTGCACTGCCTGAAATCGCGTAGGACCCATTTTGCCCGCGCGGCCACTGCCGGGCACTACCAGACTTAGGCTTTCGCCAACTTCGGCGCCCAGTTGTCGCGCTACTCCAGACCCGAGAATTAGACCATCGGGTTGTTCCATAAAGGCTCGCGCGTCGCCATCCTCCAGGTAATCCATAAGGGCAGAAAACGTACCCGCATCACCAGTATCAAGGCCGATACCCCGCACCGTCTCAATGTCAGTACCACGCATGATCAGTGCATCGAATTGCGCAAAAGGTCCTGCCGCCAGAACTCCTGGGTGCTGCATGATACGGTCTGCGTAATGTTCCCAATCCGTTATTGGAACATCAGCATAGACAGTGATATGGGGTACCAATGATAGAATACGTTCGCGCATCTCCTTGTCGAAACCATTCATTACGGACAAGACGACGATTAACAGCGTTATAGCCAGCACCAAACCAAGCATAGAAATAGAAGACAGAAAAGCAGACAAATGTCCTTGGCCGAAGGCAAATGTATAGCGCAGGGCGAGCCGAACTCGCTCATTCCAGGTCACTTCAACTCCCGCAGCGTACCATCATCCAGTTCCAACGTGCGGTGCATATGCGCTGCAATGGCTGGGTCGTGCGTAACCACCACAAACGACGCCTGATCCTGTCCCAGCTCGTCAATCAGTTGCAACACCTGTGCCGCCGATCGCGGATCAAGGTTGCCCGTGGGTTCATCCAGCAACACACACGCGGGGCGACCCACCAGTGCCCGCGCGATCGCTACCCGCTGTCGCTCACCACCAGAAAGCTGAGCGGGCCGATGCGACAAACGGTGGCCCATGCCCACCCGTTCCAGCATAGCTTCGGCTGCGCGCCAGGCTTTCTTCCGGGCAGCACCGCCAATCAACAACGGCATAGCAACATTCTCCGCTGCGTCAAACTCTGGTAACAAATGGTGAAACTGGTAAACGAAACCCAGCTGAGTATTACGTAAATTGCAAAGTGCTTTCTCATCAAGCCTCGCGACATCTTGCCCACACATGAACACCCTACCACTGCTGGGAGAATCCAGCCCCCCTAGAAGATTAAGCAATGTGGATTTACCAGACCCGGAGCCGCCGACCACGGCTATTTTTTCTCCCGCCTTCAGGCTGAAGTCTACCCCACGCAGAACGGTGACCGACTTATCTCCATCATCGTAAGCGCGAATCAGTTTTTCACAACGCAGCACCACATTACTCATAACGCAAAACCTCAGCGGGCGCGACGCGTGATGCGCGCCAGGCGGGATACAGCGTCGCGGCCAGGCTAAGCAACAGCGAAGCAATAATGACAATCGTTACATCACCACCCTGCAGATCGGAGGGCAGTTCACTTATAAAATATACGGAGGGATCAAACAGCTTCATACCCAGCGCACTTTCTATCGCAGCAGTTATCGCAGCGATATTGCTCGCTAGGACAATACCTAGCATTGCGCCCGCAGCGATACCTGTTGTCGCAAGCACCAGACCATGCGCCATAAAAATCGTCATCACCCCGAGGGAGCCAGCACCCATGGTTCGCAGAACGGCAATGTCACGACGCTTCTCAGCAACAGACATAATCAGAGTAGAAACGATATTGAATGCTGCTACAGCGATCACACTCAAAAGCAAAAGGCCAACCATCAACTTTTCCATTTTGACTGCTCGAAAAAGCGAGCCCTGGGTCTCACTCCAATTGGTCACGGTATAGTTAGAAGGCAATTTACGCGCGAGATCTTGCAATATGCCAGGCGCGGCAAACAACTGCCGTGTCTTAAGCTGCAACCCCTCTATACTGCCGGCGCTGCCCAGCAGCTTTTGGCCGCTGCGCAGAGACACGTAAGCCTGATAACTGTCCGGCTGGGCGCCAATTTTGAACAACCCAGTCACTTTGAGGCGCTTGCTACGCGGGAACAGCCCGAGTGGTGTCACCGTCAGCCGCGGCACCGTGACATGAATAACATCCCCGGACCGCACACCAAGGATATTGGCAAGGGACACGCCCAAAACCACGTTGAATTCTTGGCGCTCCAGACTCGCGAGATCGCCCTCGATCATGGCGTCTGCAAGTCCCGAAACAGCAGACTCTAGCTGAGGCTCAACTGCCGTGAGAACGGCACCGTGTAGCAGATTGCCACTCCCAAGTATTACCTTCTCGGTGATGTACGGCGAAACTGCCACAACACCCTCTTCCACCGCTATCCTTCCCAACAATTCGCGCCAGCCCTGCGCTTCATCTTCAGGAATCTCGATAAAACCATGTGGTACCAGTGATAGGATGCGATCACGCAGCTCAGCACCAAAGCCATTCATTACCGAGAGCACGACAATGAGACTTGCCACACCAAGCACCATACCCAACATGGATACCGTAGAAATCACTGAGGTGAAACGATTGCGTTTGCGACTAAAGCTGTAACGCACACCAATGAAGGGCGCGTAGTTCAGTATAGAGTTACGGCGTAAGCTCAACGGCCGGCGGGTCTATTCGCAGCATCAGAGTGTGCCGGGTAGTATAGCCCAGGGTTTTCTCTGCCCACTTCCCCTTCGCGCGTTTCCTCATCACAACGTCGGGGATCGCCCCCGCAGATTTCGCAGGCGGTATCGATACCAAGGGCGCCCATACCACCGCAGGAGCCTTTGATAGGAGGACGACCGGCAAGTACACCCACCGCCATACCCGCAACAACCAAAGCCACGACCAAAAAACTAATAAAAAATAATGTCATCGTATACCTTTCATATTATCCTTAGTGCGTCCCATCTAGGTAACCCACAAAAGACGGGGTGTAACTGTGCGCAAGAGTCTCACCCCTACGACGGATAAAATATACCGCCAATCCCTGCTCCAACGCCACTGCCATGGCGCTCTCCCCTCCCAATACCACCAGCGCGGTCGCCCAAGCATCAGCGATTATACAGTCGGGGTGAACCACAGTAACCGAGACCAAATCGTGAACGACAGGTTGTCCCGTACGTGGATCAATCAGATGCGAGTACCGATTTCCATCGACTTCAAAGTAATTTCGGTAATCCCCGGAGGTGGCAAGAGAGGTGTCCGTCAGACTAAGGGCAGCCGCTACCGAGTAGACGGTGCCGCCGGGTCGCTCAATGGCAATTCGCCAGGGGTCTCCCCGCGTGCTCAGCCCTGACAGTCGAATCTCTCCACCCACCTCCACCATGAAACGGGAAATACCCTGTGCCAATAGCCAGGCTGCGACCTTGTCCACCGCATACCCTTTCGCCAGTGAGGAGAAATCCAACGACAGCGCACGGAGCTTCATCACTTTGTCACCCTCTAACCGCAGGTTCTGCTGTCCAACAAACGGCAGCAACGCGGCAACTTCCGCCGCCGCCGGCACCGTGAGCTTCCCCGGCTCTTCGGCCCCGAAACCCCACAGGTCCACCAATGGACCCACAGTAACATCATACGCCCCCCCACTGCGTTCCCCTACGTCCAGAGCGGTTTGCAATACGGCGACATAATCGGGGCTAGGCCGGAACCAGTGTTTTGGCGGCATGCGATTAAACGTGCTGATTTCTGACTCCGCCTGATAGGTAGACATACTGCGATTGACCTCATCCAACCTGGCCTGGATGCCAGCTGACAAGATATCACTATCAGGGGAGCCGGCGTTGCCGATATAAGTGACGGTCCAGCGAGTACCCATGGTCGCTCCGGTGAGCGACACGGGGGCAGGATCATGGGAACACGCTGCCAGGCTACCTAATGCGAGTATACAAAAAAGCCACTTGTTAAAGTGGCTTTTGTCGTCGCGCCACGTGCGCTTATCCACCGAAATCATCGAGCATGATGTTCTCCGGCTCCACACCCAGATCCGTCAGCATTTGAATCACGGCGGAGTTCATCATCGGTGGTCCACACATGTAATACTCGCAATCTTCAGGCGCCGGGTGGTCTTTCAGGTACTCTTCATACAGCACGTTATGGATAAAGCCGGTTAAACCATCCCAGTTATCTTCAGGCTGCGGGTCGGACAGTGCCACGTGCCAATCAAAGTTGTCATTTCCAGATGCCAGTTCGTTGTAGTCATCTTCGTAAAACATTTCGCGCAGAGACCGCGCGCCGTACCAAAACGAAATCTTGCGTTTGCTATGGAGACGCTTGAGCTGGTCAAATAGATGTGAACGCATCGGCGCCATTCCAGCACCACCACCAATGAACACCATCTCTGCCTCGGTGTCCTTCGCAAAAAATTCGCCAAAAGGGCCGTACACCTTAACCTTGTCACCAGGTTTCAAATCGAACGCCCAAGATGACATTTGTCCCGGAGGTATACCCTGGCTGCCGGGCGGCGGAGTCGCAATACGGATATTGAACTTTACCACCCCTTTTTCTTCCGGATAGTTCGCCATTGAATAAGCACGGATGACCGTCTCTTTCACCTCACTCTGCAACTTGAAAAACTCAAATCGTTCCCAGTCGCCACGGTACTCGTCTTCAATATCAAAATTTGCATAACGCACCAGATGGGGCGGGCACTCAAGCTGGACATAGCCGCCAGCCTTAAAGTCAACATTTTCTCCCTCAGGTAGACGCAGGGTCAGCTCCTTTATGAAGGTCGCCACATTGGGGTTAGATTCTACGGTACACTCCCACTGCTTGACGCCGAATACTTCGTCTGGCACCTGAATTTCCATGTCCTGCTTGACCGCCGTCTGACAACTTAGACGCCAGCCCTCTTCCGCCTCGCGGCGAGTAAAGTACCCTTCCTCAGTTGGCAGCATTGAGCCACCACCCTCGCTGATAACACATTTACACTGGGCACACGTGCCGCCACCACCACAAGCCGAGGGCAGAAATAACTGGGCCTCTGATAGGGTTTGCAACAGCTTGCCGCCGGCGGGAACAGTTATGGTCTTTTCTCCGTTGATGAGGATGCTCACATCGCCCGTGCTGACCAGATAAGATCGAGCAAAGAGTATGATCACGACTAACAACAGGACGATCAATGTAAACATTCCTACGCCGAATAGAATGGTTATATCCATATCAGCTTAACCCGCCTAGATATCGATGCCGCCGAAGGACATAAATCCTAAGGACATCAATCCAACAATGATAAAAGTGATACCCAGACCCTGCAGGCCGTCGGGCACATCCGAATATTTCATCTTTTCCCGTATGCCTGCCAATACAACAATGGCTAAAGCCCACCCGACTCCGGAACCAGCGCCAAAGACGACACTTTCAGCAAACGTATAGTCACGCTCGACCATAAACAGGGAGGCACCCAGGATCGCGCAGTTCACCGTGATCAGCGGCAAGAATACACCCAAGGCGTTATAGAGTGCGGGTACAAACTTATCGAGGAACATCTCCAAAATTTGCACACTAGCCGCGATAACACCGATATAGGATAAAAGGCCTAGAAAGCTGAGGTCCATGTCAGGCAGACCCGCCCAGGCAAGCGCCCCATCCGCCAGCAGATAGTTATAGATCAGATTGTTTAGCGGTACCGTGATCGTCAGAACCACGATAACAGCAATACCCAACCCAAGCGCCGCCTGGATTTTCTTGGAGATCGCCAGAAAGGTGCACATGCCCAGAAAATAAGCCAATGCCATATTTTCGATAAAAATGGAGCGCACAAATAGGCTGAGCAGCGCCTCCATCTAAACGCCCTCCCTTACCGGTGTGTGCTTCGCCAGATGAAAATCGGGCTCTTCCACCTGCTCCTTTTGGAAACTTCGCAGGCCCCAGATAAAAAGTCCGATCAAGAAAAAGGCACTGGGAGGCAATAGCATCAGTCCGTTTGGTACATACCAACCGCCATCCGTTACGAGGGGTAAAATCTCATACCCCAGCAACATACCGGCGCCAAACAATTCGCGCACCACGGCCACCGCAATCAGCACCACGCTATAACCCAGGCCATTGCCTATGCCATCGACAAAGCTCGCGACGGGCGGATTCTTCATTGCAAATGCTTCAGCGCGCCCCATAACGATACAATTAGTGATAATTAGGCCAACAAATACCGACAGTTGTTTACTGATCGTATATGCGTAGGCTTTTAAGACCTCGTCGACCACAATTACCAAAGAGGCGATGATCACCATCTGCACAATGATACGGATACTGCCGGGTATGTGGTTGCGAATGACAGAAACCGACAAGTTCGAGAAAGCACAGACAAAAGTCAGCGCGACACACATCACCAAAGTTACTTTCAGCGATGATGTCACTGCGAGCGCTGAACAGATCCCCAAGATCTGCAGTGCAATCGGATTGTTTTTGAAAATAGGTGTAGTGAGAGTTTCTTTTACAGAGTCCATATTCAGGCCTCGCCTGCTTCAAGATTTGCCAGAAACGGCGCAAAACCGTTTTCACCGAGCCAGTAACGCACCAGGTTGGAAACACCACGCGTAGTCAGCGTCGCGCCCGCCAGTCCATCGACCTCATAAATCGCGTCCGCCGAATCTGGATTGACCTTACCCTTCAAGACTTGGATCGCCACCTTGCCGTCACGATAGACCTGCTTTCCAGGCCAAAGCGCCTTCCAACTTGGATTGTCGACCTCACCGCCCAACCCCGGGGTTTCTTTATGCTGATAAAAGCCTAGCCCGGCAACCGTCTGTGCATTACCATCAAGTGCGATAAAGCCATACAATTGGCCCCACAAACCATAACCGTGGACAGGGAGAACAATTCGATCGACCTGCCCCTGCGCACTCTTAAACAGATAGTCCAGGGCATAATGTTCCTTGCGCAAAATCTTCGCCGGATCATCGCCCGCGGACAATGCATCAGATAAAGCGGGGTCTTTCGACGCCCTGCGTTGGTCGTATC